>NZ_JBEXPH010000034.1:0-57904 GCF_040611955.1 Streptomyces sp. NPDC006510
GATCGGTCAGTTGCACTCGCGTCACGTACGACGGTCTACCGGACCAGACCGTGCCACGAAGGCACATCCCGCAGATTGATCACGACTCGATACGCTCCCTAGTGTCGAAAGTCATCCGCACCACCCTGGGGAGGGTAGGCATGAAGCCGTCCCGGCCGCTGTACGAGCGCGAACCGGAACTCGCCGCCGCCGCACAAGCCGTGGACGCCCTTTGCGGCGCCCAGGCCGTCGGCGGGCTGCTGATCTTCAGCGGCGAGGCAGGCATCGGCAAGACAGCACTGCTCGCCGAGATCCAGACGATCGCCGCCGACCGCTGCACGGTCTGGTCCGCACGGGGCGGCGAAACGGTTACCTCCGTACCGTTCCACGTCGTACGTCAGCTGCTGCAGCCCGCGCTCGACCGATTCCCGCCCGACGAGATGCGGGCCCTGTTCGGTCCCTGGTACGAGATCGCCGCGCCGGCCCTCGGACTGGCCGAGCCGACCGGTCCACAGCCGGATCCGCAAGGGGTGCGGGACGGCCTCGACTTCGTCGTCGCCCGGCTCGCGTCCCGGCTGAGCCACCGTCCGCTGCTGCTCATCATCGACGACGCGCACTGGGCGGACGGCGAATCCCTCGCCTGGCTCGCCTCGTTCACCGCCCGTCTCGGCGAACTTCCCGTCCTGGTCGTCCAGGCCCACCGCCCGGAAGAGCTGGCCGCGCGGCAGAAGGAGAGCGGACCGGGCAGCGCCCACCCCTCCCAGGTCCGGGTCGCGCTGCGCGCACTCACTCCGGACGCCACCGCGGAACTGGTCCGTGCGGCCCTCGGCGAACACGCCGACGACCCGTTCTGCCGCGAGGTGTGGGCCGTCACCGGCGGCAACCCCTACGAGGCGGTCGAACTCGTCGCCAAGGTGCAGGACCGCGAACTGGCGCCGCTGGAGGAGTCGGCCGGGCTGCTGCGCGAGCTCGGCGCCTCGGCGCGCGGCAGCGGTCTCGTCGCCCGGCTCGAACGGCTCGGCACCAACGCCAACCGGTTCGCCTGGGCCGCCGCCGTCCTCGGTACGGACATCTCCCAGGACCTCGCCGCCACGCTGGCCGGAATGAGTTCGGCCGAGGCCGCCGACTGCACGGCGCGGCTGCGCGAAGCCCGGATCGTCACCGGCTTCGACCCGCTGGAGTTCGTCCACCCGCTCATCGCCAGCGCGGTGTACCGGTCCATCCCGCCGGCCACCCGCACCGCCATGCACGGCCGGGCCGCCTGGGCGATCACCCGGGCGGGACTCGGCCCCGCCGCGGCCTCCCGGCATCTGCTCGAAGTGCACCCGGACGACGACCAGGAACTGGTCGAGCAACTCCGCAAAGCGGCCAAGCTGCACCTCGCCGTCGGCGCCCCGGAGGCCGCCCGCCGCTGCCTCGAACGCGCCCTGCAGGAACCACCGCGCCAGCGCCTGAAGGCCACCCTGCTGTACGAACTGGGCTGCGCCACGCTGCTCAGCTCCCCGGCCACCACTGTCCAGCACCTGCGCGCCGCCCTCGAAATGCCCGGACTCGACGAAGTCCAGCGTGTCGACGCCACCTACCGGCTCGCGGCCGCGCATTCGCACAACAACCAGCTCAAGGAAGCGGCGAGCGCCCTCGCCGCGGAGGCCGCACGCACTGCGCCGGGCCCCGGCCTGATGCGGCTCCAGGCGGCCCACTTCCTCTGGGAGGGCATGCAGGCCACCGAGGAGGACGGTCCCGGGCGTTCCGGCCGGCTCGCACGGAACGCCGACCATCTGCACGGCCGCGACAACGCCGAGCGCGCCCTGCTCACGCTCCGCGCCTTCGACGCCATGCTGCGCGGCGAGAACTCCCAGCTCATCGTCGACCTCTGCGAACGCGCCCTGGTAGACGGCCATCCGGCCCGGGGGCTCGGCTGGACCGATGCGGAGTGGGGCTTCGAGCTGCCGACCCTCGTGGGCATCACCTACGCCTTCACCGACCAGCTCGACCGGGCCGAGGAACTCTTCGGCGAGGCCGTCCGCGCCTTCGAGATCTCCGGCTGGAGCGGTGCGCACCTGGCGTTCGCGCACACCCTGCTCGGACTGGTCCACCGCCGTCGCGGCCGACTGGCCGAGGCCGAAGGCTTCCTGCGCGAAGGCCTGCGCCTCGCCGACCGTGTCGGCAGCGGACTTCCGGTCCACTGGGACGCGGCCTGTCTGCTCATCGACACCCTGGTCGCCCGCGGCCGGGTCACCGAGGCCCGCGAGATCGCCGACCGCTACGCCTTCGGCGCGCCCTATCCCAGCGCGATGGTGCTGCCCGACGGCCCGTGCGTACGCGGTCGGCTGCTGCTGGCGGAAGGCCGTACGAAGGAAGCGATCGTCGAACTCGAAGCGGCCGGCCAGGCCCTCGAACCCCGTGGCAGGTTCAACGGGGTGTGGGCTCCCTGGGCCGGCGACCTCGCCCGCGCCCTGGCCGAGGAGGACCCGGCCCGCGCCGCCCAACTCGCCACCGCGGCCCGGGTGCACGCCGAACGCTTCGGCACGGACACCGCGATCGGCGAGGCGCTGCGCTGCGTCGCGCTGTTCGCCCGGCCCGAGGACGCCCCCCACCTGCTGGCAGAATCGGTCCGCCACCTGGAGGCCTCCCCGTCCGCGTACGAACACGCGCTGGCCCTCGTCGACTACGGCATCGCGATCCACTCACCGCGCGAACTCGCCAGAGCCCACAAACTGGCCACCGCATGCGGAGCGGAATCCCTGGCGAACCGCGCCCACCAGGCAAGGGCGTCGATCCGGGCCTCGGAGTGAGGTAATGTTTGTCCTGCGAAGCCGCCCGGCAACACCGGGGGAAAGCGCATCGGGACGTGGCGCAGCTTGGTAGCGCACTTGACTGGGGGTCAAGGGGTCGCAGGTTCAAATCCTGTCGTCCCGACTCGTGAGAGTCGCAGGCAAGAGGCCGTATCGGAGATTTCCGACACGGCCTCTTGGTCATTTCGGGGGGCTGGAGGACGAAGTCCTGCCGTCGCGCCGGGTGCAACCTCCGCTCTCCCGCACCGGGTTGCCCGGGGTGACGCCCCGGCCGGGAAGCCGGCATGATGGCGCTCGGTCAGGGCACGATCAGCACATGGAGAATCGGCCGACAGCCTTGCCCGCCACCTCTGTTCGCCTGGCCGGGCGAAGGATTGTGCTCAGGGAGTGGGACGAGGAGGACCTTCCCGCGCTGATCGAGATGTACGACGATCCGGAGATCAGCCGCTGGACGCCCGTACCTTCGCCGTTCGACGCGGACGCCGCTCGCGAGTACCTCGGGCGGGCCCGTGAGGCCCGGACCGAAGGCCGTCGTATGCAACTGGCCATCACGGCCGGGGGCGGACAGCCGCAGGGCGAGGTGCTGCTCTTCCGGGACGACCTGGACGACAGGGACATCGAGCTCGCCTATGGCGTGGGCCCCCGGTACCGGCGTCGCGGACTGGCGTCCGAAGCGGTCGTGGTCGCCACCGAATACGCCGTTCATCACCTGGGCGCGAGGCGGGTACTGCTCCGGATCGAGGCCGCCAACGCCCCGAGCGCCGCCGTGGCACGGTCGGCCGGATTCCGGCCCACCACGGACGAGCCCGTCCCGAGGGAGGCGAAGGGGCGGCGGATACTGCTGCGGACCTGGTGCCACCGGAACGGCGAACCGGCGTCCTGACCGCCCGGGACCGCACCACGCCGCGCACCCGCGGCCGGGCCGCCTCGGGCCTCCCGGGCCCACTACGCTGGTATGAAGCAGGTCAAACGGTTTCAGAGCGTACAAGTCCGTACGAAGAGGTGCGGTGCCCTCCGGGAGGCATGATGAGCCAGCAGCCGGTCCTTCTTCCCTACGCCGATCCGGCCTTCGTGGCGGACCCCTTCCCGGTCTACCGGCAACTGCGCGAGGACGGCCCGGTACGGCGCGCCATCATCGCCGGCGGCCTGGAAGCGTGGCTGGTCACGCGGTACGAGGACGGCCTCGCGGCGCTGTCCGACCCACGGCTGAGCAGCGATGTCCGCGATGCGTCGGACCCCCGGCTCGTCGAACGGCTGCCCGCCGCGGACCGCGAGTCCGTACTGCGCAACATGCTCCGCACCGATCCCCCCGACCACACCCGGCTGCGCCGCCTGGTGTCCAGGGCGTTCACCGCGCGCAGGGTGGCCGAGCTGAGGCCGCGCGTCCAGGAGATCGCCGACCGGCTGCTCGACGAGATCGGACCGGACGGCCGTGCCGACCTCGTCGGGAGCTTCGCGCTGCCGCTCCCCGTGACCGTGATCAGCGAACTGCTCGGCGTGCCCGTGACGGACCGGCACGACTTCCAGCGCTGGACCGACGACATGGTCCTGCAGGGGGCCGAGCCACCGGACCCGGGCCGGATGGACGAGGCGTGGCGGCACATGCACGGGTATCTGACCGGGCTCATCGGGGCGAAGCGGGCCGGGCCCGGGGACGATCTGCTCAGCGCCCTGGTGGCCGCCCGGGACGAGGAGCGGACGCTGGACGAGGACGAGCTGATCGCCATGGCCTTCCTGCTGCTGGCGGCCGGATACATCACCACGGTCAACCTCATCGGCAGCGGCATCGCGGCGCTGCTCGCCCACCCCGACCAGCTTCGGATGCTGCGGGACGACCCGGCGCTGCTGCCCGGCGCGATCGAGGAATTCCTGCGCTACGACGGGCCGGTCAACCCCGGCATCGCCCGGTTCGCGCGCGAGGACGTCACCATCGCGGGCGTGGCCATCCCGCGTGGCGCGACCGTGCTCGTGGCATCCGCCATCGCCGACCGCGACCCGGATCACTTCCCCGAACCCGACCGCCTGGACATCTCCCGGCAGGACAATGCCCACCTCGCCTTCGGGCACGGTATCCACTACTGCCTCGGGGCGCCGCTGGCCCGGCTGGAGGGGCAGATCGCCATCGGCACCGTTCTCCGCCGTCTTCATGACCTCGCCCTGGCGGTGCCGCCCGACGAACTGCGGTGGCGGCCGGGAGGGCTGCGCGGCCCCGAGCGACTGCCCGTCACCTTCACCGCCGAAGCCCCGGCCTGAACCCGTGCGGAGCTCCGGCCGGCCCGGTCAGCCGAGGAGCTTGCCCAGGAACGCGTCGAGGTTGGTCCTCGTCCGCTCCACCTGCTCCTCCAGCGTCAGGGTCTCCTTGAAACGACCGCCGGACGCCGGGATCTTCTTGCCCCGCACATACAGCGAACAGGCGAGGTCGGTGCAGATGTACAGACCGACCGAGTTGCCTTCGCGCCCCGCCGCGCCGGTCTTGCGGGCGCTCATCAGCGAGACGCCGTTCCCCGGGTGCGTGGTGAGGCACAGGGAACACATGCTCCGGTGGAGGAATCCGCGTTGCTGCGAGGGGAAGCGGAGCGTCACGCCGATGAGTTCGCCGGCGCTTTCGGTGACGATGTAGCTCCGCCCGGGGGCGGAGAGATCCCGCCAGCCCAGGAAGTCCAGATCGTCCCAGGGCTGCCCGTCGAGTTCGCGGGGCAGCGGCAGACGCTTGGCCTCTCCCTTTGAGCAGTTGATGAACGATGCGCGGATGTCATGCTCACTCACGGCCTTCATGCGAGGGACGCTAGCTATGCCTATGACCACTAGGCAAATGGTTAATGGGGCAAGGCTATGCGCCGTCCACGCCGTCGCGGTCGTCGCTGATCATCAGCCGGTGCGCGGGCGGGTGCTCGATCGGGAGATCCGGGCGCCAGGCCGCGAGCACCTGGGCGGAGGGAGCGAACAACGGCTCCGGCAGAGCGTCGAGTGCTGTCCACTGCCAGGCGCCGATCAGATGGGGCTCGGTCACCTGAGGGTTTCCCGACCGCACGGTCACCGCGGCGGCCATCGACACCCGGTTGATCCCTCCGACCACGTCGTGGAGCATGGCGAAGACGCGCACGCTCGCCGCATCGACCTCCAGCCCCGTCTCCTCCCGAAGCTCACGGACGGCCGCCTCGGCGATGGACTCATGGGTCGGGTCGACCTTGCCGCCGGGCAGCTCCCAGGTTCCGCCGTGGTGCCTGCCGAGGAGCACCCGCCCCTGACCGTCCTGCACGATGACACCCACGCCGAGCGCCGCCTGTGCCTGCGGCGGACGGGTGTTACGGGAAGAGGTGTCCGTGGGCGTGGTCGTCATGGTGCTCCCTGTGTCTGTCATGGTGGGGGATGCTGCGGGCGCGGGTCCGGCACTGCGGTCGTACCCGGCAGCCTACGGGCATCCGCGGCGCCGCTCTCCGCGTGGGCCGCACCGCCGGGACGCCGGATCCGCTCACGGGGCATCGGCCGGGTGGCCGGGCGAACAGCCGGCCCGAGCGGCCCGGGTGGCCCGGGTGGTCAGACGGTCAGCCGCAGCGAGGTCGCCGAGATACCGAGGCGCACTGCCTGACCCCACGTCAGTTCCAGTGCGTCCGCCTCCATCCCGTCGCCGAAGACCACCACCCGGTCGGACTCGACGGTGAGCCTGAGGCCCTGCCCGCGCCCCAGCTCGCCCGCGACCAGTGAGGTGCCGGTGGTGGGGGACGGCCAGGCCTCGCGGACGAACCAGAGGAGTCGTGGGTCGGTGGGCGCCGGGAGGCGGAGTTCGCTGCGGCGTTCCTGCCACAGCGAGCGGAGCCAGCCCGTGGCACCGGTGCCGGTGCCGACGAGGACGCCGGAGGAGGCCTGCGGTTCGGCGGGGGCGTCGGTGGCGTCCGGGCCGAGCCGGTAGCGGGCGGTCTGATGTCCGGGCGGGCCGAGGTAGATCTCGTTGAGGGCGAGGAGCCGCTGGGTGTCGTCGGACACCGCCTCGACCATGGTGAGTTCGTCCACCGCGCCGCCGGGGGACACGGCCGCCCGGAGCAGGGCGGCCGCGTCGCGGGGCCGGTGGCGGACGAGCACACCCGGATTGCGTCCGGGGTCGGTGTCGATGCCCACGACGGGTTGGCCGGAGAGGTACTTGGCGGCGTTGGCGACCAGCCCGTCCTGTCCGACGACGACCACCACGTCCTCCGGCCCGAACAGGAAACGGTCGAGGTCCGCGCGCTCCACCCGCGACTGACGCCACTGGAGCGGTACGGCCGCCGCCACATCGGCCAGCGCCTGCTGGGTCCGGCGGTGCCGCCGCGCCACCTCGTCGATGGCGCGGCCGCGGCTGGAGAGGAAGAAGGCGGCCTGTCCGTGCGTGCCGTGCCGGGCCAGCAACTCCTCGTACTCGGTGGTGCGATGGACCAGTACCGCGCGCGGCGCGAGGCTCATGCCCGGGTCTCCGGGCCGGTACTGCCGAGCTTGCTGAGCAGACCGGTGAGTACGTCGGGGGAGAGGGTGAGGCTGTCGATGCGCGGCAGGTTCTCGGCGAGCCTGGTCGCTGCCAGGGCGTGCAGGGTCGCGGCATCCACCTCTCCGTGCACCCGCAGCCAGGCCGCCTGGGACTCGGCCCGCGCGGCGCCGACCTCGCGGGCGGCTGCTGCCTCGGCGCGGGCCAGTCGCACCTTGCGTGCCGCCTCGGCCTCGGCGCGCACCCCGTCGGCCGCCGCGTTCTCCTCGGCCTCGCGGCGGGTGTTGGTACCGCGCTGCTCGACCAACTGCTCCTCCCTGCGGGCCAGTTCGATCTGGCTGGCGAGCTCGTTCTCGGCGATGGCCCGTTCCCGTTCCACGGCCACCGCGCGGCGCTCGTAGGTGGCACGGTCGGCCTCCTGCTGGATCTGCTCGCGGGCAGGGGTGCGCAGGGCGCGCTCCACCTCGGCCTCCGGGCGGATGGCCACCACCCGTACCGCGACCACATCGATACCGGTGGCCGGCAGCCGTGGTTCGGCGGCGAGCCCCGCGGCGACCCGGCCCCTTACCGACGCGACGCCGTCGACCAGGGCCTCGGCCAGCGCCGTCCTGGCCAGTACGTCCAGGGTGTGCTGCTGGGCGGTCTCGGTCAGCAGCGTGGCGATCTGCTCCAGCGGCGCGCCGCGCCAGACCCCGGTGTCCGGGTCGACCGAGAAGTCCAGCCGGGCGGCGGCCTCGGCCGGGTCGCTGATCCGGTAGGTCACGGTGGCCTGCACGGTGACGTCCTGGAAGTCGGACGTACGGGCGTGGAACGCCATCGCCAACTCCCGGTCGTTCACCGGGACCTCCGAGAGCGCGGCACTCAGCGAGCGGTACCAGAAGCTCAGCCCCGGCCCGTCGTGGGCGAGCCGGCCGCGCTTGTGGTGGCGGATGTGTGCGGTGGGCGCGGAGCGCAGATGGCGCCAGCCGAAGCGCCTGGTGATGTCGGCCATGTCGGGCCCCCTTTATTCTCGTCGTGGAGACGATAATGGGGGCGATGATTATCGTCAAGGGGACGAGAAAGGGGGGGTGCATGCTTCGGTCGTCGCGCTCCGCGCCGTTGCGAGGAACCTCGCCGGCACCTCGCCGCCGCCGTGCACCGCCAGATCGGCGCCGTTGACGTAGGAGGCCAGGTCGCCCGCCAGGTAGAGGCAGGCGCGCGCCACGTCGTCCGGCGTCGCCATCCGTCGCATCGGGACGACCCCGGCCACCGCGGTGCCGCAGTCCTCGCCGTAGACCGATGCCGCGCGCTGTGTGCGGACGAGTCCGGTCGTGATGTGGTTGACGCGCACCTTCGGTGCCCACTCCAGAGCCAGCGCCCGGGTCAGCCCCAGCAGTCCGGCCTTCGCCGCCGAGTACGCGGCCGTGCCCGGCTGCGGGGTGTGCGCGGAGACGCTGCCGATGTTGACGACCGAGCCTCCGTCGCGCTGCCCCTGCATGGCTCGGTTGGCGGCCTGCGACACATAGAACGGGGCCAGCAGGTTGAGGGCGACGATCTTCTCGACGAAGCGCGGTGACACGGTGGCCGCGTCGGCGTCGGGGGAGCCGCCCGCGTTGTTGACGAGTACGTCCAGCCGCCCGAAGTGGTGCACCGCCGCCTCGACCAGTGCGGCGGCGGCCGCCGGGTCGCGGACGTCGGCCGAGCGGAAGTGCGCCCGGCGGGTTCCGCT
This sequence comes from Streptomyces sp. NPDC006510, assembly GCF_040611955.1. NCBI lineage: Bacteria > Bacillati > Actinomycetota > Actinomycetes > Kitasatosporales > Streptomycetaceae > Streptomyces > Streptomyces sp. NPDC006510. The sequence goes on from NZ_JBEXPH010000034.1 coordinate 8,939, forward strand.
CCCCGGCAGCTCCGGCGGTTCGCCGCGCCCGCAGACCAGTACATCCGCACCGGCGGCGAGGAACGCCTCGGCGATCGCGGCGCCGATGCCCTTCGTGCCGCCGGTGACGATGACTGCCCGCCCCGTGAAGTCGATGGGATTGCCGATGTCCATGGTCCGCCCCCGCCGTTCTCCGGAATGTGCGCGCGGCCGAGGTCCGCGCGACCGGCAAAATCTACCAACTGTTTGTTTGGTGGAACAGTCGTCGCTCCGGCCGGGCGTGATGGTGTGCGTGGTGCAACCGCGGGCGGCCGGTGACTCCCCAAGGGGTCACCGGCCGCCCGGATGGTGCGCCGCCCCCGTCCCCACGGTGCGGCGCCGGCGGGTCGTCGTCATCCGCTCGGACAACGGCCCACGTCTGTCGGGACAGCCCTTAGCGTGCGGACGCGCCCAGTCCGAGTGAGGGAAGGATCGCGTTCTCCACGAAGCGGGTGAGATACGCCTCGTCCGCGCACTTCCCCTCCAGCAGCGGCCGGGCGCGCATCACGCCCAGGAGCTGCGCGGAGACGAACTCCGCCGCAGGGTTGTCCGCCGGGATCTCACCGCGCTCGGCGCCGCGCCTGACCATGGCGTCGATCGCCGCCAGTCCGGGCGCGATCAGCGCCTCGCGCAGCGCGCACAGCAGCTCGGGGCTCTGCAGCGCGGCGTGGCTGAGGGCGTGCATCAACGGGGTGTCGCGTTCCGAGCCCGCGCCGATCGTCCGCGCCGCCTCGCGCAGATCCCCCGAGAGCGTGCCGGTGTCGATGTGCGGGAGCAGTGCCTGCCGGGTGCCGTGCAGCGCGGCCACGACCAGTTCGGGTTTGGAGCCCCATTGCCGGTAGAGCGTGGACTTGCCGCAGCGGGTCCGCGAGGCGACCCCCTCCATGGTGAGTGCCTCGTAACCGGACTCTCTCAGTATGTCGAGCACGGCCGCGTAGAACTCCTGCGCCCGCTCCGGCGTGATCTTCGAGCGGCGTGGCGTATGTGCCGGTTCCTGTGCGGCTTCCTGCGGCGACATCCGTTTTCCCTCTCAGCGAATCTGCGACGAGGTCCCTCGATACGCCAGTGTACCGATACGCGTGTGTACCGATACGTTTGCGTATCGGTACACTGCCGTATCGATACGGTATGGACTGGACCATGCCGCCGTAACACCGCTTCGTCAGCAAAGGGGCACCGGGTGATGTACGCCGGTAGCGAGCCAGCAGATCGGGAGCCGGACAGTTCTGCCCGACCGCCCCTCTTCCGCGAACTGCTTCTGGTCGTGGGACTCTTCGTGATCTACAAGCTCGGCCGGCAGGCCGCGAACGGTCATGTCGACGAGGCGTACCGCAACGCCGGACACGTCTGGGACTTCGAGCGCTCCGTGCACCTGCCCGGCGAGGGCGCGGTGCAGAGCCTGCTGCTGCACAACGAGACGCTGATCCACCTCGCGAACACCTATTACGCGACCGTGCACTTCCCGGCCACGCTGCTCTTCCTCGGCTGGCTCTACTGGCGCCGCCCCCGCCACTACGTCTGGTCGCGCCGCATTCTCGCCGCCCTCACCGGCGCCGCGCTCGCCCTCCATCTGATCTTCCCGCTCGCCCCGCCGCGGCTGCTGTCCGCCGCCGGACTGGTCGACACCGGCCAGGTGTACGGACCGACGGTGTACGGAGCGACGCCGGCGACCGACCCGATGGCCAACCAGTTCGCCGCGATGCCTTCGCTGCACTTCGGCTGGGCGGTGATGGTCGCCGTGGGGCTGATCGTCGCGACCCGGTCGCGGTGGCGCTGGCTGTGGCTGCTGCATCCGCTCATCACCCTGCTGGTGATAGTCGGCACGGCCAACCACTACTGGCTCGACTCGATCGTGGTCTCGGCGCTGCTCGCGGTGGCCTTCGCGGCACTGCGACTGCCGCGCGCGGAGCCGGTCCGGGCTCAACTCCCGTGGCCGTCCAAGGCGGGCGAACCCGCGCCGTCGGCCGTGCCGTACGCCGCCGAGCCCGCCGTCCCGGCCGCGTACGCCCCGACCGGAGCGCGGCGATGAACGCCACCGTGATCGCCGTCGCGCTGTCCCTGGTCTCCGCCGCCGCCTACGCGTCGGCCGCGGTGGCACAGGCCCGGCTCGCCGGGCGGACCGAACCGGACGCCGGGGTCCTGCGGCTGCTGGGGCGAGGTGCCTGGTGGTCGGCGGTCGCGTTGAACGCCGGCGGTGCGCTGCTGCATGTCGCGGCGCTCAAGTACGGCCCGCTCACCCTCGTACAGCCGCTCGGCGCCCTCACGCTGGTCGCCGCCGTTCCGCTGGGCGCCAGGGCCGCCGGTCGCCGGGTCACCAGGATCGAATGGCGTGGCACGATCCTCACCCTGCTCGGTCTCGGCGCCCTGCTGATGACCGCTGGCGGCACCGCCCCGCACGAGACGCTCAGCCTGCCCGAGGCGCTGGCCGTCGGGGCCGGGACCATGGCCGTCGTCGCCGGGCTCAGCCGCCCGGGAGCCCGTCCCGGCCTGCGGCACGCCGCCGCCTCCGGCATCACCTCCGGGGTCGCCTCCGCGCTCACCCAGACCCTGACCGTCTCCGTCACCGACCACACCGGGCCGCTGTTCAGCTGGCGTCTGGTCGTCGTCGCGCTGCTGGTCTCCGCGTTCGCGATGAGCGGGCTGCTGCTCTCCCAGACCGCCTACCGGGGCGGTCTCGGCGCACCGCTGGCGGTCGTCACGCTCGCCAATCCGGTGGCCGCGGCGGCCATCGGCCTGGCCCTGCTCGGCGAACGTCTCCAGGGCGGGACGATCAGCCTCCTCCCGGCATTGCTCGGGACTGCGGCCGCAGTGCGGGGCGTGATTCTGCTCAGCCGCGCCCAGGCGCAGACCGCGAACCCCGGCGACCGGGTCATGGCGCCCGCGGGGCCACCGGCCGGATCACCGTCGCGCGTGGTGGCCGGGAGCCGGGGGCCGATGGGCGGCCAAGTGCTGCGGCCGGAACTCGACCGGGCTCCGGTGGGCGGACCGTAGCGAGGGAGAGCGGGCTGTGGCGGGTGGGTGGGCCGTAGCGAGGTGAGCGGCGTGCGCCGGCCCGGCCACGGACCGTCGTACCGTGCTCAACCCGCCGACGGTCCCGGCTCCCGGTCCTCACCCAGCGCCCGCGTCAGCCAGCCGATCCAGAAGTTCTCCAGATCGATGCCGCCGCGCAGGACCAGATGCCGCAGCCGGTCCTCCTCGGAGTTCCGTTCGGGCGGGAAGTCCCGCTCCTCGATCTCCAGATACTCCGCCAGTTGCCGGCGGTGCAGCCCCAGGTGGCGGCGGAGTTCCGCGTCCAGACCGGGTGCTCCGACGACCGCCGCCGCCCGCATGCGCAGCAACAGCGGATCCCGGACCTGCTTGGGGTCCTCGGGGCGGGTCACCCATGCGGAGAGCGCCTCGCGGCCCGCCGGAAGTACCTCGTACTCCTTCTTCCGCCCACGGGCGGGCTGCTCCGACGGCAGCGCCCGGATCTGCCCGGCCTGCTCCAGCTTCCCCAGTTCCCGGTAGATCTGCTGATGCGTGGCGGACCAGAAATAGCCGATCGACCGGTCGAACCTGCGGGTCAGTTCCAGCCCCGACGACGGCTTCTCTAGCAGGGCGGTGAGAATCGCATGCGGGAGTGACATGGGGTGCATCCTATGGACGGCCGGCCGTGACCCGGGTCAAGCAGTGGCCTCATGGGCACGGCGGCCTCGTGGCACGGGGGCCGGTCCCCGTGCCACGAGGCCGGAACGTCACAGCGAAGCCGCCAGCTCCGTGCCCTGGCGGATGGCCCGCTTGGCATCCAGTTCGGCGGCCACATCGGCGCCGCCGACGAGATGCGCCGGACGGCCCGCGGCGAGCAGCTCCTCGTACAGATCGCGGCACGGCTCCTGACCCGCGCAGAGCACGATCGTGTCGACCGGCAGGAGATGCTGTTCGCCGTCGACCGTGAGGTGCAGGCCGTTGTCGTCGATCCGGTCGTAGACGGCGCCCGCGATCGTCGTGACGCCGCGGTGCCGCAACTCGGTGCGGTGGATCCAGCCGGTCGTCTTCCCCAGCCCCGCGCCGACCTTGCCGGTCCTGCGCTGGATCAGATGGACGGTCCGGGGCGTCTTCGGACGCTCCGGGGCGCGGAGCCCGCCCCGGTCGCGGTAGTCGGTGTCGACACCCCACTGCCGGAAGAACACCTCGGGATCGCGGCTCGCCGCATCGCCCGAGTCGGTCAGGAACTCGGCGACGTCGAAGCCGATCCCGCCCGCGCCGATGATCGCGACCCGTTCGCCGACCGGTGCCCCGTCGCGCAGGACGTCGAGGTAGCCGACCACGCTGGGGTGGTCCTGGCCCGGTATCGCGGGGGAGCGCGGAGTGACGCCGGTGGCGAGGACGACCTCGTCGAAGCCGTCGAGCGCGTCCGCCGTGACCCGCGTACCCAGCCGGAGTTCGACCTTCTCCTCCCGCAGCCGGGTCCGGAAGTAGCGCAGCGTCTCGTCGAACTCCTCCTTGCCGGGGACCCTGCGCGCCACGTTCAGTTGGCCGCCGATCTCCTCGGCCGCGTCGAACAACGTCACCTCGTGCCCGCGCTCGGACGCCGAGACGGCGCACGCGAGACCGGCGGGCCCGGCGCCCACGACCGCCACCCGCTTCACGGTACGGGTCGGCGACAGGGTGAGCTCGGTCTCGTGGCAGGCGCGCGGATTGACCAGGCAGGAGGTGACCTTGCCGCTGAAGATGTGGTCCAGACAGGCCTGGTTGCAGCCGATGCAGGTGTTGATCGCCTCGGCGCGGCCCTCGGCCGCCTTGGCGACGAAGTCGGGGTCGGCGAGGAACGGCCGGGCCATCGACACCATGTCCGCGCGGCCCGAGGCGAGGATCTCCTCGGCGACCTCGGGCGTGTTGATGCGATTGCTCGTCACCAGCGGTACGGAGACGGCTCCGCGAACCCTCTCGGTGACCCAGGTGTAGGCGCCGCGCGGCACCGAGGTGGCGATGGTGGGGATCCGCGCCTCGTGCCAGCCGATCCCCGTGTTGATGATCGTCGCGCCGGCCGACTCGATCTCGCGGCCGAGCCGCACGACCTCCTCCAGTGAGGAACCGCCCGGCACCAGGTCCAGCATCGACAGCCGGTAGATCACGATGAAGTCGCTGCCGACCCGCTCGCGGACCCGGCGCACGATCTCGACGGGGAACCGGATGCGGTTCTCGTACGAACCGCCCCAACGGTCGGTGCGGTGATTGGTGGCGGCGGCGATGAACTCATTGATCAGATAGCCCTCGGAGCCCATGATCTCGACTCCGTCGTACCCGGCGCGGCGCGCGAGCCCGGCCGCCCTGACGAAGTCCTCGATGGTCTCCTCGACCTCGTCGTCCGTGAGGGCGTGCGGGGTGAAGGCGCTGATCGGCGCCTGGATCGCGCTCGGCGCCACCAGCTCCGGGTGGTGCGCGTACCGGCCGAAATGCAGGATCTGCATGGCGATCCGGCCGCCCGCCGCATGGACGGCCGAGGTGACCAGCGCATGCTGCCCGGCCTCCGCCTCGGTGGTCATCTTGGCCCCGCCGGGGAGGGAGCAGCCCCGGGCGTTGGGGGCGATGCCACCGGTGACCATCAGGCCGACGCCGCCCCGGGCGCGCTCCGCGTAGAAGGCGGCCATCCGCTCGAAGCCGCGCTCGACCTCTTCCAGACCGATGTGCATGGAGCCCATCAGCACCCGGTTGGGGAGTGTGGTGAACCCCAGGTCGAGCGGGCTCAGCAGATTGGGGTACTGGCTCATGCGGCGGCTCCTCACGCAGTGTCGTCTGTGGCAGTTGTAGACCACCGGAACACCATTGTGCAACAAGTTGCATAATGGCGTGGGTCTCACGGGTCCGAACGGCGCCGTCCCCCGGACGGCCCAGCACCGGGACACGTCGGCGCTCCGCTCCACGGAAAGTGGAACCGTGGCATCCGCCCGGCACGGCGCGGTTGCCCCGCACACCCCGCCCACCCCCGAACCCCTGCGGAGACACCCATGGCCCGCCTCGACCGGCGCGACCTCGGCCTGCTCGTCCTGCGCGTCGGCACCGGCGCGGTACTGGCCGCGCACGGCACCCAGAAGCTGGCCGGCTGGTTCGGCGGCGGAGGCATCGAAGGAACCACCGCCGCGATGGAGGCGATGGGCTTCCACCCGCCGAAGCACAGCGCGGTCGCCGCCGGGCTCGGCGAGGCGGGCGGCGGAGTGCTGCTGGCCCTCGGCCTCGCCACCCCGGCGGCCGGTGCGGCCGCCGCCGGGGCGATGGCGGGCGCCGTGGCCTTCCACGCGCCCGCCGGATTCTTCGCGCAGGGCGGTGGTTACGAGTACCCGGCGTTCCTCGGCTTCACCGCCGCGGCGATCGGCCTGACCGGGCCCGGCCGCTACTCCGTGGACCACGTCACCCGGCATGTCTTCAACCAGCCGTGGATGGTCGCCCTGGCCTTCGCGGGCAGCGCCGTCGCGGCGGCGGCCGTGGTCGGCAGGCGCGCCGGCAGACGGGTCGTGGTCGACCCCGACGCGACCTGACCGCCCGACAGGACCGGGACCGGACGGCACCCCAGGGAGGGAGCCGCCCGGTCCCCTCATGACGTGCGGACTCGTTACTCACGGAAGGCCGGCGACGCGGCCGGGGAGGCGTTCCCGTACGCGTCGACGGCGACGACCCGGGCCACGTACCGGCCACCTCGGACCGCGCCCGGCACCGGGATGCCGAGGCTGTTCGGGCGGGGCATGAAGTACAAGTCCGAGAGGACCTCGGACGTGACCACCGGGGCACCGGTCGTGGCGTCGATGATGTCGACGTCGTAGTGGTGGACCATCCGGTCGCCCCCGGCCTGCGCGATCCGCAGGGCCGTGCGGCCCTCTGCGTCACGCACCCGGGACAGCGGCTCACGCGTGGTGAACTTCGGTGCCACGGTGTCGCGTTCGGCGTCCGTGCAGCGGAAGTCGTCCTTACCTCTTGCGGACGGGGCCGGGCAGGCCCCGTCCGGGCCGTTCAGCTCGACGGTTTCCAGCGGCTGCCCTTCGCCGCCGTGACCAGCTCCGGCACCGTGCCGAATTTGACCCGCGGGCGTCCGCCGTCGCGGCCGCGCGCCAGCTCGGCCCGGTCGATGGCCGCCAGCCCCTTCGCGTCGACGACATTGCGGCTGCGGCTCCGGGCCAGCCGGAGGAACGCCCTGGGCGCGGACGCCGGTGCGGGCAGGGCGCCGGCGACGGCATCGTCCAGGAGTGTGCCGACGGTCTCGGCGGCGCAGGCACGGTTGGCGCCGATGCCGCCCGAGGGCCCGCGCTTGATCCAGCCGACGACGTACGTCCCCGGCATGCCCGTCACGCGGCCACCCTGGTGCGGGACGGTGCCGGTCGCCTCGTCGAAGGGCAGTCCCGCGACGGGCACGCCGCGGTAGCCGACCGCCCGCAGGAGTGTGCCCGCCGGAATGTCCAGCTCGCCCGGGCCTTCCGTCACGCGCACGGCCCGTACGGTGTCGTCGCCGAGCACCTGGACGGGTGCGGAGTGGAACCGGAAGACGATGCGCCGTCCCGGCGCCGGTGTGCGCGACCAGTCCACCGTCTCGCGGGTCACGCCCCGCAGCAGTTCGGCCTTCTCGTCCGGCGTCGCGCCGTCGATGGTCGCGCCGGTCCGCGGATCGTGGTCGTCGACCAGCAGTTCCACGCCCGGCAGATGCTTGAGGGCGAGCAACTCGGAGGCGCTGTACGCGGCATGCTCCGGGCCGCGCCGTCCGAGCAGGACCACCTCGCGCACCTTCGAGGCGCGCAGCGTGGTGAGCGCGTGATCCGCGATGTCCGTGCCGGCCAGGGCCGACGGATCCGCGACGAGGATACGGGCGACGTCGAGGGCGACATTGCCGTTGCCGGCCACGACCACCCGTTCCGAGGACAGGTCGATGGCGTCCGGTGCGACCTCGGGGTGGGCGTTGTACCAGGCCACGAACGTGGTCGCCGAGATGCTGCCGGGCAGTTCCTCGCCCGGGATGCCGATGCGGCGGTCGGTGGAGGCGCCCACCGCGTAGATGACCGCGTCGTGGTGGGCGGCGAGTTCCGCCGCGGTGATGTCCTTGCCGATCTCCACGCCCAGGTGCATCCGTACCCGGGGGTGGGCGTGGAAGCGTGCGAAGGTGTCGCCCACCTTCTTGGTCGCGGGGTGGTCGGGCGCCACACCGTACCGGACGAGCCCGCCGGCCACCGGCAGCCGGTCGACCAGTGTCACTTCGGCGTTGGTGTGCAGCAGCAGGTCCTCGGCGGCGTACATGCCGGCCGGGCCCGTGCCGACGACCGCGACGCGGATCGGCGCGAAGTCGGACGGCAGGCTGCGCTCGAACGACGGGGCGCTCCACCGGTGGAAGTTCGGTCCCGTGTCGCCCGGATCGGGTTCCTGCCCGGCGAAGTACGCCGCGTTGATCGCGGCGTACTCCTGCTGTGCGGCGGACAGGCTGTCCACCGGGAGGATGGCGTCGACCGGGCACGCATCGGCACAGGCACCGCAGTCGATACAGGATCCCGGGTCCACGTACAGCATCTCCGTGCTGCCGAACGCCCGCTCCTGCGGTGTCGGATGGATGCAGTTGACGGGGCACACGGCGACACATGTGGCGTCGCTGCAGCAGGTCTGGGTGATGGCGTAGGTCATCTCGTCAGCTCGGGTCGCTCGGCTCGGATCAGATCAGGTTGGCGCGCTTGTACAGGACCAGCGCGGGTTTGGTGAGGAGGCGGGCCGATGCCAGGAACTCCATCAGGCCCGAACAGCTGGACCGCATCAGAGACTTGTGGTGCTCGTTCGCCCCCGCCTCGGCGAGCGCACGCCCGGTGTCGAGCCCGGCGTGCTCGTAGACCTTCCGGTTCACCATGCTGGTGACGATGAAGTAGGACGCGACCGCGATCACGAACGCGTTGAGCTGCCGGCGCAGCGGGCCCGCGTTCCGGAGCCGCTTGCGGGTCTCGTCGCGGGCGAACTTCATGTGCCGTGATTCCTCGACGACATGGATGTTGTTGATGGTGCGTACGAACGGCGCGACCCGTTCGTCCCGCATCCAGTCCCGCTGCATGACGTCGAGCACTTCCTCGGCGACCAGGATCGCGGCGTACGCGGCCTCGCCGAACGCGAGCGTCTTGAACGCCCGGCCGAGCTCTACCACCGCGCGGCGCGGCCGGTAGGCGGGGGCGCCCAGCTTCGCCGCCCCGCGGGCGAACATGATGGAGTGCCGGCACTCGTCGGCTATCTCCGTGAGCGCCCACTGGAAGCGGGGGTCGGTCGCGTCCGTCGTGTAGATGTCGCGCAGCACCATCTGCTGCAGGATCATCTCGAACCAGATTCCGGTGCTGGCCACCGAAGCGGCCTCCTGCCGCGTCAGCTCCTTGCGCTGCGCATCGGTCAGCTCGTTCCAGTACGCCGTGCCGTAGAGCGTGCTCCACTCGGGACTCGCACCGTGGAAGTCCTTGTCCAGCGGGGTGTCCCAGTCCACCTCGATGACCGGGTCGTACGACAGCTTCGCCGACGAGTCGAGCAGGCGCCGGGCGACGTCGTGCTCGTCGAGCCGGCGCTGGTCCTCCGGCCGAACGGTGCTGCTTGCCATGGTGCGGCTCCTCGATTCGACAGATCGACTCGACGCCGGCCGGCCGTGACCCCATCTCGTGCCCGCTCGATGGGACCGGGGGCTGCCGAACGCCTCCTTCGCTTGTTAGACGTCACGTCTAGCAAGCTGTTGGACGGAACGTATAGCAAGAGTGGTGCGCGGGCCTACCCCTCGTGGCGAATCCGCTTGATCGAACTTCGGTGCTACGGGCCGGAGCGGCGATGGCCTTGGGATGCCGGCCGCATGAACGCGGTGTGGCCGCAGGGGCGTTCGGCCGGGATCACGTGGATGGAGGGGACGACGTATGTCCGCGACCGCCCGTGCCCGCCTGCGACTGCCCACGGTCCGCACGCCGGGGCCATCGTGCTGTACTGGTTCTGCATCTGCCCCACCCGTCACCGGAGGCCGCTCATGCCACGACTCCACGTCCGTTCGGGCGTCAATCCCGACGAGCCCGACGTGCCGGTCGCGGTGCTCTGCGTCGACCCGGACGGCTCACCCGGTGAGCGTGCCGTCGCCCGGCTCGGTGACTACTGCTACGAGGGCGACGGCGTCCTGTTCCTGTCGGGGACCGACGGCTGGGCCGAACACACCCTCGACGGCCACCGCCTGACGGTCGACATCGCCGTGCTGCCGTCCGCGCTGGGGCAGACGGGTACGGACCCCGCGGCGTTCCCCGACCGCTCGACCGCCGACCCGGAGGCGGTGCTGGTCCTGCGGGCGGAGGCCGAGGTGGACCCGGAGCTGTACGCCCGGGCGGCGCCAGCGACCGCGGTGTTCACCGGGGCCCCGGATCGCGCGCTCGACGCCGAGGCCGGCCGGCCGGTGCTTCTGGGTCCCCCGCCCGAGGAATGAGGAGGCCGTCGGCCGCACGGTCCGGTCATCGGGTCCGTGGGTGGTCCGGGAGACCGCCATTGATCAACGGCTCCCGGACCTTCTAGATTCATGGATCGATCCTTGTCCGAAGGCTGTTGGAGGCTCACGGTGACCGAAGTATTCCTGTTTCATCACGCCCAGGGTCTGACCCCCGGCGTGGTCGCCTTTGCCAACGCACTGCGCGGCGAAGGGCACACCGTGCACACCCCCGATCTGTACGAGGGCCACACCTTCGACACCCTGGACGAGGGGCTGGCGTACGCGGAGAAGACCGGCTTCGACGAGCTGCTCGATCGCGGCGTCCGAGCGGTGGCGGACGCACCGGCGGAGCTGGTCTACATCGGGTTCTCCCTCGGCGCGCTGCCGGCCCAGAAACTGGCCCAGACACGACCCGGCGCACGCGGCGCCGTGCTCGCCCACGCATGCGTCCCGAGTTCGGCCTTCGGACCGTGGCCGTCGGGGCTCCCGGTCCGCATCCACGCCATGGAGGCGGACCGCCTGTTCACCGACGAGGGCGACGCGGACGCCGCCCACGCCCTGGTCGACGAGGCCGCCGATGCCGAACTGCACCTCTATCCCGGCGATCAGCACCTGTTCGCCGACGACTCGCTGCCGACCTACGACGCCGAGGCCACCGCGCTGCTGCTCGACCGCACGCTGACGTTCCTCCGCTCCCGGGAGGTATGACCCGGAGCGTTCCGCGTCGGCGGGCGCATGCGCGGCGGCGGTGCGGGCCGGCCCGGTCATACGAGGGGGCCCGGGACCACGCCCGTGGTCCCGGCCCGACGCAGGGCCCTGCGGTGCTCAGCTCCGCTTCAGCTCACGGGCGGTGTTTTGCCACTCGTCGAACATGGCGAGACTCGTGAGCATGGCCCGGAGGGAAGCACCGATCTTCCGGCTCGGCCTGCGCAGCTGACGACTGGTCATGCCGAGCATCTCGATCAAGGGCTCGACCTCGCGCACACTGTCCGCCGACTCCCGAACCTCCTGGGCCGTCCCGATGACCTGGTCGAGCAGTCCGTCCACCTCGTCCGGCCACTCGTCGCGAGGGGTGTCCCGAGCCCACCGCAGGAACGCGCTCAGGGCATCGGCGGCGATGTTCATCCGTTCGACGAAGCGTCCGGATGCCGCTTCCAGGTCGTCGGACGGGCCTTCGATGGCCTTGGCGAAGCGGTTGACGACAGCCGGCCGGGCGCTCATCGGGGTTCCCGGCAGATTGGTCCGGAGCATGTCCTCGTTGAGCAACTCGCCCATTGACGGGTCGCACGACCTCCTCGTAGAAGACGGCGGATCGCTGCTCGATGTCGTGGGCTGTGCCGTCGGCGGCGGCAGGGACGTTGCCGTTCGGGCCGATCGCGAAGCATGTGGGCACGGTGGATGTCCTCCAGGGGTACTTGAACTGCCGGAATGCCGGGGGCCGACCGGAACCGGGCGGCCCCGTGGAGCCGCTTCAGTCGAAGAGCGTCAGCGCCACACCGTCCGCGAGGTCGTCGGCGTAGACGGGCCTCTCGTCGATGCCCAGGGCCTGCATGAGATTCACGGTGAGGACCCGGTGGCGGTGACCGACCCGGACGGTCTCGCACGGAAAGGTGCCGAGGCCGATCAGCCGGTACGCGGTACCCATGCACATGCCGAATGCCCGGGCTGCCGTTCTGAGGTCCACGCTCACCGGAAGATCGAAGATCTCGCGGAAGGTCAGGGGTGTCCGGTCACGCTCGTTCATCCGCGCCTCCCGAGGCGTCGCAAGGACAGAGTTCCGACCCGGCGCCCCCGCCGGAGCCGACGGGTGTCGCCGGCGGTGTCGGTCAGGCCCCATTCCTGCGCCAGGGCCCCGACCCGGACGCCCTCGACCCGGTCGGCCGGAACGGTGATCCGCAGGGGTGCGGAGAGGCCGGCGGTACTCTCGGCACGTTCGAAAATCCACCTGCCAGTGGCCGTCCGTCCCGTTGCGCGGCCCGGTCACCGCATCGATGTCCTCCACCACCGTCTCGGCACGGGCCCGGCGTGCCGTGTTCCGGGCCCGCGTGCACGCGGAGCGCAGCAGCACGGACCCGGGATCGGCGGTTCCCGGTCCCGTCTCCCGCAATGCTTCGAGGCAGGCCGTGACCAGCTCGGCCTCGACGTCCTCGCGAGCGGTGCCGAAGCGGTCAGCGATCCGGAACGCGGTGCGGCGCATCCCGGGCAGGGCCAGCCGCACCGCGCACAACGGCCAGCCGGAACGGTCCTCGTCGGTCTGTGCCAGAGCAACCACCTGCCGCCACAACGAGGTTCGTACGGTGGGGTCCGCCGAGCGGTCGTACAGGATGGGGCGCGCCCGTGCCGGGGAGAGCGGAGTCCCCGCGGCGCCGGAGCCGTCGTCGAGCCGTAGTCCGGCTGCCGGTTCCCTGCCCGCGAACGCCCTCTCGATGGAGTCGAACAGTCCGGGCCCAGAGGGTGCTGCCATGGTCGTCCTCCTGATCAATCGGTCTGCTGGGGCTGATTCCTGCTGCGCCACTCGGCGAGGCAGCGTGCCGCGAGGTCCTTTCCGGGCATGGCGTCGCCGCCCCGCTCGATCAACAGGAGCAGGCGCAGGAACCCGTGCTGCCGGGAGTCGACCAGCCGTGCGAACAGCTCCGCCACGGCCGGGCCCGGCTGCGCCACCTCGTCCGGGCCGTGGCACCAGGAGAGCAGCGCGTCCCTCATCGACGGGTACGACGCGGCTTCGTTGAGCGCCCGCCAGACGAGTTCCACGATGTCCGAGGCCGTCGTCCGTCCGCCGGTCAACCGGCCGCTGAACCAGGCGTGGTCGAAGTCGACCAGGACTGCTTCTTCCGCGGAGTCGTCCCGCTCCACCTCGCCGGTCCGGCCGGGCAGCGGGTGGGTGATACCGAAGTCCGCCGGCACATCGGCTCGCCGCGCACGATGAGTGCCACCCACGTTCTGGTCGTGTTCTCGCATGGCTCCCTCCGGGAGAGGGCCGGTCGAACCGAATGGCCGCCGGCGATTTCCTTGGCGATTCGAGAATCGCAAGTTCCCTGCCTCCACCGGTGACGGTTACGTCCTCGGATTCGACCCGTCGTTGATGCCCTTCGTCATCCACCCCTGGCTGTTCACGCTCCAGGAAGTGCTGACCGAGTTCAATATCCATGCTCTCGGGGCTCTGCCGATCAGGCTCCGTGTCAGCCTGCACATCGGCCCGCTGCCGGACACCGGCGACGAGTTCGGCGGCAACGGGACGGTCCGCAACGACACGCATCGCCTGCTCGACTCCCGGCCGGTCAAAGCCGTGTTGGCGTCCTCCAAGGAGAACGTCACCCAGGTGGCGGCCGTTCTCTCGGACCGCTGTTACCAGGACGCAGTCGCCAGCGGGTACACGGGACGTCATCCGGACCACTTCATCGAGGTGCCGGCGACCGTCGAGGGCAAGCTGTTCGCCCAGCGGGCCCGGCTCCATGTACCACTGCCCTCCGGTTCGTCGGACGATCCTTCGTCGGGCGATTCACTGACGCCCGGCCACTCGCTGACGCCCGGCGACGGGACCGGCGTGGCACACGGTACGGACGGCCGGCCGGGAGGAAGACGGGACGGGGCCGAAGGCGTACGGGTGTCCAACAGGGCCCCGAACGGAAACATCAACACCGGGACGGTGCACGGCAGTCAGAGTGTGAGCAACCACCACGTCGCCGGACTCCACGGAGAGACGCGAAGCAGTGGCGGCCCCGACAGCGCAGGATGACGGAGTACTCCACAGGCGAGCACGTCGACGGCTCGATAGATGTGCGCATCATGCCCCGCCCCGGACCGCGAGTTGCGGCAAGTCGGCCCGTGCGTGGTCCGGATCTCGGATCGTCGACCGAAAGGGTGTGAGGTGTCGCCGGCATACGAAATTGGCTCGAAGCTGCCCCCAGGGTCCTGCGGGACCGGATCGGCACCATTCCTCCCTTGATGATCACGGTCTTCCCGGCCGGCCTGTTGCAGTGGTTTGTCTTGTGCCGCCTGGCCTCCCTGCGCCGGTCGCGGGTGAGACGACCGGCGGTCTCCCCTCCGGAGCGGACTCGATAGGCATCCGGGACGGACGCTGCGGCGGATTTCCTCGCCGCGGGCCCTCTGACCAGTGCGGTCAGCTGTTCCCTCCGCTGCTGCGGGCGGCATTTCGGCCACGTTGACGGAAGTGGCTGAACCGTTCAAATGGCGGTTATGTGGCTGGAGTTGCACCGTTGACTGGGCAGACTTCGCTGTGCCTAACATGCCGAAGACGGCGGCGGGCAAGGAGGCCTGTGGCGCGCCTACCAGGAATGTGAGTCGGGGATCTGAGGGATGGCCGCTATTTTTGACGCTGTCGAATCGGCGGTCCGGAGTTATTGCCGGACCTGGCCCGTAGTTTTCGACCACGCCGAAGGAATTTGGATCACCGATGAGAGCGGCAACCGGTACCTCGATTTCTTCGCCGGCGCCGGGGGCGTCAATTACGGGCACAACAATCCGCTGCTCAAGGACGACCTGCTCGACTACATCACTGCCAATCGCGTGGTGCACTCGCTCGACATGAGCACTGCCGCCAAGCGGACACTCCTGGAGGCACTCACCCGCTACTTGCTAGAACCCCGCGGGCTCGACCACCGCGTCCAATTCACCGCCCCGAGCGGCGCCGCCACCGTCGAGTCGGCACTCGAACTGGCCCGGAAGGTCACCGGGCGGCATCTTGTGCTCGGGTTCGAGAACTCGTTCCACGGCATGAGCCTCGGCGCGATGATGGTGAGCGACAACGCGATCAGCCGGTCGTCCCACGGCGCCTCGCCGGCCAGGCAGGTGCCGCTGGTGCACGGCGAGCTGGACGGGCTCGCCGAGGTGTTCGCCGTGAGGCGGCCGGCCGCGGTGATCGTCGAGACCGTGCAGGGCGAGGGTGGCGTCAACGTCGGACCCGCCGAGTGGCTGCGCGGGTTGTCCGCGCTGTGCCGCGAGCACGATGTGCTGCTGATCGTCGACGACATCCAGGTCGGCTGTGGCCGCACCGGTCCGTTCTTCAGTTTTGAGTCCGCCGACGGTGTCGTGCCGGACATCGTGTGTCTGTCCAAGTCCATAGGCGGCTACGGGCTTCCGCTCGCGCTCACACTGATTCGCTCCGACCTGGACGTCTGGGCACCCGGCGAGCACAGCGGCACGTTCCGGGGCAACAACCTCGCGTTCGTCACCGCGGCCAAGGCACTTGAGACGTACTGGGCCGACGACGCTCTGGAGAAGGGCACCCTGGCCAAGGGGGAACTCGTCCGGGAACGGCTGGCCGAGCTGGCCGTCGGCACGCCCTGGGGCATCCGGGGCGCCGGACTCATCAACGGGCTCGTGTTCCCGACGGGCGAGCAGGCTCGTGCGGTGTGCGCCGCCGCGTTCGAACGTGGCCTGCTGGTGGAGACCGCGGGCAGGCACGGACAGGTCGTGAAGCTCATGCCACCACTGACGACCACCGTGTCCGAGCTGGAACAGGGACTCGACCTGCTGGCCGCTTCCTGCGCCGCTGCATGACAACGCCTCTTGCTGACAAATCCGATTCTGGGGTGGGTGACACAAAACCATGTTCGACGACGAGAACGCCGAGTACTTCGTGGTGGTCAACGACGAGGAGCAGTACTCACTGTGGCCCGCGGACCGCGAGCTGCCGAACGGCTGGCGCGCGGACGGACCGGCACGGTCACGGGCCGAGTGCCTGGACCATATCGAGGCGGTGTGGACGGATATGCGGCCCAAGAGCGTCCGGGAAACGATCGTGTGAGCGAGGCCGCTGGGGTGCAGCGGGTCCGCGCGTCGTCACGGCCCCGTACGAGCCGCTCAACTCCCGGGTCCATGTCGACCTGAGGCCGGTGCTCACCGTGCGTCGCTGATCAAGTCCACGTTGTACGAGGTGCTGACCGGGGCGTTCATCCCGCCGAAGGACCGCACACCGGTGTTCTCGCCCTGCGGGCTCGGCGTGCCGGACCTCGTCGTCTCGCGGCATGTCTGCGACCGGACCACTGTCGGCGTGGTCGTGGACGACTTCTTCCATGAGCTGTCCCGATACGGAGGATGAAGATGATTCTGTCCCAGCTGGTCGACGCGGAGCAGCTCGATTCCGTGTCCAACGAGGAACTGCAGATGATGCTGCAGGAGGTCGACAACGAGGTCGCGTTCGAGGACGACGAGGACGAGGACGCGTAGGTGTTCACTGTCGATCGTTACGGTCTGCCCGTTGCACCGGACGCCCGCGCGGTGTCCGAGGTGGTCGGGTCATTGTTCGCGTGCTACCCGCACAAGGCGAGGCTCGCGGGTGCGCACGAGTACGACGGCGTGCTGCCGGGCACGGGGCCGGATCCCGCCGCGCTGGTGTCGTTGGGCGTACAGGTGGGCGCGGTGGTCTCCGACGATCCGGAACAGCGGGCCGACCTGAGTGCCGCGGCACGACTGGTCGAGGCCGAGCGGTTCCGGGCCGAGGAACTGCGCTCGGCGCACACCGATCCGCTGGGACCTCTCGCGGAGACCGACGTCGACGTGTACCTGGACCTGCCGGCCGAGCGGAGGAACGAGGCGCTGGCCGCGCATCTGCGCGCACTGCCCGGGTACCTCGACAGCACCGCCGAGCAGCTGGACGACAAGCTGCCCGCGGGGCTGCGGCTGCGGGCGGCGGAACGGGCCCGCGGCTCCGCCGCGTACTTCGAAGGCGAACTCCGTTCGGCGCCGGGCGCCGAGGCGGCCGCCCGTGCCCTGCGCCGCTATGCCGCGACGGTGTCCGCAGCCAAGCCGATCGCCGCGCTGCTCGGCCCGGAACGGCTCGCCGGCCTGTTGCGCACCCAGGAAGGCATCGAGACCCCGGTCGAGGAACTGCTGGCCGAGGCGCGCGACGAGGTCGACAGGTGCGCGGGCGAGCTGGACCGGAAGTCCCGTGCGCTGGGAGGCACGGTGGTCGATCTGTTGAGTGCGGAGGCACTGCGCGGCCCGGTGCTGGACACGACGGAGGCGATCGTCCGACGGCTGCGCGACTTCTGGCTGGACGCCGACCTGATGACCGTGGATCCCACCGCGCTGCCGGAGATCCGTCGGATGCGGCAGCTCGACGGCACGGCCGCCGTGGAGATCGTGATCTCCGGCCCGCTGGAAGAAGTCCGAAGGCCTCATGTGCTGTACGTACCCGACCCCGACCTCACGTCGGGCGGGTCGAACGCACGGGTGTGGCGGCAGTACCTCAACGAGCCGATGCTCGAAGTCATCGCCGTGCACGAGACGTTCGCAGGTCACTATCTGCACGCGAGGACGAGCGAGAGCTCGCCCAGCATCGTCCGCACCTGCTTCCGCACCAGCGGGTTCACCGAGGGCTGGGCGCACTACGCCGAAGAACTCGCCGTCGAACACGGGCTGGCCGACGGCCGCCCCCTCGTGGAGCTGGCGCAGCTGCGGGCCGCGCTCGTGTCCGCGTCCCGACTGCTGATCTTCCTGTCCGTCCACTTGCGGCGGTGGAAGTTCCAGGAGGCGGCGGAACACCTGGTGCGCGTGTGCGGGTGGGCGCCGCAGGAGGCGACCCGCGAGGCGCTGACGATCCCTACCGACCTCGACTCCGCCATGTACTGCCTCGGCAAGCTGGTGATCCGGCGCTGGCGGGCAGGGGCGGGCGGCGAGCTGAAGACGTTCCACGACAGAGTCCTGCGAGCGGGTTTCGCCCCGCTGGCAACCGTCGGGGAGTACTGGTCGGCACGACCGGCCGAGGCCACGACGGGAGTTGCCAAGTGAAGTCGACGTTGGGCAGGGAGTTCCTCAAGCTGTGGGTGGGGCAGGGGGTCAGCCAGTTCGGCACCCAGGTCTCCATGCTGGCGATCCCCACACTCGCCATCCTGGTCTACCACGCGACGCCGTTCGAGGTCAGCGTGATCGGCGCCGCCCAGGTGGTGCCGTTCGCGGTGTTCGCGCTGCCGGCGGGGACGCTGGTGGACAGGTGGCCCCGGCGCAAGACGCTGATCGTGTGCGACTTCGGCCGCGCGCTCGCAGCCGGCGGGCTGGTGCTCGCGTATCTCGCCGGATACCAGGAGATGTGGGTCATCTACGTGGTGGCCGCCGTGATGGGCACATTCACCGTGGTGTTCGACATCGCCTATCTGTCGCTGGTGCCGCAGGTGGTCGGAGAGAAGGGGCTGCTCGGCGCGAACGCGAGGCTCAGTGGCACGGACTCGGTCGCCGAGACGGCCGGCCCCGCGATCGGCGGCGCGCTGGTCGCCGCGATCGGTCCGGCCAGGGCGGTCTTCGTCGACGCCCTGTCCTACGTGGTCTCCGTGGTGGCGCTGCTCTTCATGAAGACGGACGAGGAAGTCAGGAACAAGCCGAAGCTCAATGCACGCACGATGCTGGCGGAGATTCGCGAGGGGCTCCAGTTCGTGGTCAAGCACCCGGTGCTGGCGCGGCTGGCGGTGGCGAACTCGACGTTCGATTTCGGCGTCGCGATCTTCCAGTCCGTGTACCTGATCTTCCTGTACAAGACGCTGGACTTCTCGCCGTGGCAGGTGGGTCTGCTCGCAGCAGTCACCGGTGTCTCGAACGTGCTGGGCGCCATGACCATCTCGCGGGTTGTCGCGCGGTTCGGCCTGGGCCCGACACTCGTCTACTCGATCCTGGCGGGCGGTGTGGCGTATCTTTTCCTCCCGCTTTCGCAGATGGGCGCTGCGGTCGCCGTGATCGTTGTCATCAACGTGATCGCTGGATTTACCAACGCCTGGTACGACATCAATCAGTACACGTTGCGGCAGACGGTCACGCCGG
The DNA here is from genome assembly GCF_040611955.1 of Streptomyces sp. NPDC006510. Classification (NCBI taxonomy): domain Bacteria; kingdom Bacillati; phylum Actinomycetota; class Actinomycetes; order Kitasatosporales; family Streptomycetaceae; genus Streptomyces; species Streptomyces sp. NPDC006510. Next base: position 28,161 of record NZ_JBEXPH010000034.1, read on the forward strand.
ACCATTTGCTCGGCCGGGTGAACGCGACGATGCGCATGATCTTCTCCGGTCCCCGGCCGCTCGGTTATCTCCTCGGCGGCGGTCTGGCCGTGTGGACGAGTGTTCCCACGACGATTTTCCTGGGTGCTCTGGTTTCTACCGTGTCCGCGATTTTCGTCTTCTTCGGTCCCATCCGGGAAGTGCGTGCGCAGAGCGAGGACGAAGAACAAGAAACAGCGACGGCATGACCGATGCGGGGGGAAGACACGTGCGCGCAGAATTCGACTGGGTCCGGATCCCGGGCGGGCCCTTCACCATGGGCCTCGACCGTGTGCGCCCGGACGGCACCCCGGACCCGGCCTCTCCCGCCCACGAGGTCGACGTGCCGGAGTTCCGGATTGCCCGCTCGCCCGTGACGGTCGCGGATTTCGCGCGGTTCGTCGAGGCGACCGGCTACCGGTCGACCGCCGAACAGGCCGGCCGGAGCTGGGTGTGGGTCGGTGACGAGGACACCACCACACCCGGTCAGGACGATCTGTGGCTGGAGGTGGAGGGCGCCGCATGGAGCACGCCGCGCGGCCCGGGCTCCGGCATCGAGGCGAAGGGCGATCATCCGGTCACCCACGTGAGCCGGAAGGACTGCCTCGCGTTCTGCGAGTGGGCGGGCGTGCGCCTGCCCACCGAGGCGGAGTGGGAGAAGGCGGCCCGCGGCCTGGACCGGCGGACATACGTGTGGGGTGACGACGAGCCGACACCGGACGTCTGCAACCACAGCATGTTCGTCGGCGAGACGACCCCGATCGGCAAATATCCCTCGGCTTCCGGTCCCTTCGGCTTGCACGACATCGCGGGCAACGTATGGGAATGGGTGTCGACGGGATGGCATCCGTATCCGTTCCGTGCGGACAGAACGCAGTTGCTGAAGACCAAGCAGGGCGCTGCGGAACTGGGCGTCGTGCGCGGCGGTTCTTTCTTCAACGACTGCAACCCCGCGACCATGCGGGTCACCTTGAGGCTGTACTCGCTGCTTCTTTACACCTGTTACGACGTGGGGTTCCGCGTGTGCGCGGCCTGATCGCTCCGAGGGAATAGGGAAGAAATTGTCTGTACGTCCTGAGGGAAACGTTCCTGTCGTCAACTCCTACACCGAATGGGACCCGCTGGAGGAAGTCGTCGTCGGCAGCCTCGCCGGCGGTGTGTTCCCGACCTGGCAGGAGTCGATGGCGCCGACCCTTCCGTACGACTCGGTCCGGGTCTTCCAGGAGCAGGGGGGCATGCCCCTGCCCGCGGAGCACGCCGCCGCGGCCGACGAGGAACTGAACGAGTTCGCGGCCGTCATGGAGGCGCGCGGAATCACGGTCGTACGGCCGGACTTCGTCGACCAGACCAGGAAGTTCCGCACGCCCGAGTGGGAGAGCGGCGGCTCTTCGTCCGGCATGCCTCGCGACCTTCTCATAGTCGTCGGTGACACCATCGTGGAGACGCCGATGTCGTGGCGCTGCCGCAAGCACGAGGTGGACGCGTTCCGCGGCCTGATCAAGTCGTACTTCCGCCGCGGCGGCGGCTGGCTCGCCGCCCCCCAGCCGGAGTTGACGCAGGCGCTGTTCGACGGCGACTTCGACACGGAGGCCGGGACGGGCTACGCGATCACAGATTTCGAGCCGGTGTTCGACGCGGCCGACTTCATGCGGTTCGGGGACGACCTGGTGGTGCAGCGCAGCCATGTGACGAACGAGTTCGGCATCGAGTGGATGCGCCGTGCGCTCGGCTCCGGGTTCCGGGTGCACGAGGTGCCGGTGAACGACCCGCACGCCATGCACATCGACGCGACCATGGTGCCGCTCGCACCGGGCAAGCTGCTGGTGAACCCGGACCGGTACGTGCCGCACCCGCTGTTCCGCGACTGGGAGATCCTTGAGGCGCCGAAGCCGACGCTGGGGCCGGACTGGCCGATGTACTTCTGCAGCCCCTGGCTGAGCATGAACGTCCTGTCGCTGGACGAGAAGACCGTCGTCGTGGAGCGCCAGGAGAAGCCGCTGCTGGACGCGCTGACCGACTGGGGCTTCACCTGCGTGCCCGTGGACTTCCGGCACGTCTACAGCTTCGGCGGCTCCTTCCACTGCGCCACCTTGGACGTGCGGCGCCGCGGCCGGGGAGGCACCTATCTGACGGTGTAGCCGACCTGTCGAACTGCTCGAACTGCTTGAACGGAGGCTCATGATGGACACCGACGTGGCGCAGACGGACCGGGTTGCTCGCGGGAACCTGTTACGCGACAGGCTGCGTACCCAGGGCGTGGACGTGCGCCCGGTCCCGCGGCTCACGGGTTCGACGCCGTCGGACCTGCAGTGGGCGATCAGCGAGGCACGCAGCCCGATGCTCTTCGCCGGGCTGATCGACGCGTGGCCGGCGGTGCGGAACTGGACGCCGGAGAAGCTTGCAAAGGACCACGGCGACAAGAGGGTCACCGCGCTGATGGGCCTGCCGACCAGCGGTGTGCTGTATCCCGGCGACCAGCACGACTACGAGAAGAAGCTGACGTTCGGCAAGTTCCTGGAGGAGATGCTCCAGGAAGCGCCGAAGCTGCCGTGCTACCTCGCACACGTACGGGTGGAGGACATCCTGCCACCCGAGGACTACGACTTCCGGGCGCTGTTGAACCCGGACCAGGAAGCCGTGGACACCCGCGCGTGGATCGGGTCGGCCGGCACGAGATCGATGCTGCACTCCGACCTGAACGACAACCTCTTCGTCCAGATCTGGGGCGAGAAGGAGGTCGTGCTGATCCCGTGGGACCAGACGCCCGCCGCGTACCCGTTCCCGGACAACATCGTGAACAGCAGCCTCGACCTGGCCGATGTGGACCTCCGGAAGAACCCGCTGCTGAAGGAGGCGGTGCTGTACGGCACGACCGTGCGGCCGGGTGATGTGCTGTTCGTTCCGCGCGGCTGTTGGCACGACTTCCGGGCACTGGCACCGTCCGTCTCGGTGAACCACTGGTTCGGGCCGCCGATGCCGTTCCAGGAGTACGCGATGCAGCTCCTGAAGCTCGGCCCGACGCATTGGGCGGCCGCAGCGCGGGACTTCGTGAAGCACGGCGTGCTGGAACAGCCGGAGCCGATGAAGTTCTTCTTCAGCCCGTCCAGCACCGGCAAGCGGTTGTACGACCTGGTGCGGCGGGGTGACTTCTCACACGGCAACTCGGACATCAAGTAGCGAGATCCGGCGGCACATGCGAGGGGACCGGGGGAGTCTATGCACGGCAATCTGATCACCACCCTGCACGAGCACGCCGAGAGGCGGGGATCGGCGCGAGCGCTGACGTTCGCACCGGAGTTCGTCGGCCAGGGCGGCTCGCTCACCTACGGCGAGCTGAGTGAGGGCGTCTCGGCGGCGGCGGGCGCATTGCTCGAGCTGGTGAACCCGGGGGACCGGGTGCTGTTGTTGTTGCCTCCCACGGCCGAGTTCGCGTACGCGTTCCTCGGCTGTCTGCAGGCGGGCGTGATCGCGGTCCCGTTGTCATTGCCTGCCAACGAGTCCGCGCTGCACCGCGTGGTCGGTGTGGCGCGCGACTGCGACGCTCGCGCGATTCTGTCCGTCGCGCCTCTGCGGGAGTATCTCGCCGCCACACCGGTCGGTTCGCTGCACCTCACGTGGATCGACGTGGAGACGCTGTCGGGATGTGCTGTTGCGGTGCCCGACACCGCCCCCGACGACGTGGCGTTCCTGCAGTACACCTCCGGGTCGACCCGGGCTCCCCGCGGCGTGATCGTCACGCACGGAAACCTCATGGACAACGAGGCTGCGATCAACCGGGCATTCGGAGTACGGCCGGACTCGACGGTCGTGAGCTGGTTGCCGCTGCACCACGACATGGGGTTGATCGGCGGGCTGCTGCAGCCGCTGTACGCCGGGGCGCGAGCGGTGGTCCTCGACCCGCTCACGTTCCTGCGCAGGCCGATGTCGTGGCTGGAGACGATCTCGGCGGAGCGGGCGGACGTCAGCGGTGGTCCGAACTTCGCGTACGACCTCTGCGTCCGGAAGTCGTCCGCGGAGGAGCGGGAGGGGCTGGACCTGAGTACGTGGCGGGTGGCCTTCAACGGCGCCTCACCGGTGCTGCCGCAGACTCTGCGGTCGTTCACGGAGACCTTCGCGGGCAACGGGTTCCGGGCCCAGGCGCACACGCCGTGCTACGGGCTCGCCGAGGCGACCTTGCTGGTGGCGAGCACGGAAGCGCATGAGCCGAGCGCGAGCCGGTCGTTCGACGTGGCGTCACTGGAAGCGGGCACAGCGGTGGCGGGCTCGGACCGTGCGGCCAGGGAACTGGTCTCGTACCGGTTGCCCGACCACACGACCCTGCGGATCGTGGACCGCGACACGGGCGAGCCGGTGGCCGACGGCCGGATGGGCGAGATATGCGTGGCCGGGGCCGGCAACGGCGCGGGCTACTGGGGTGACCCGGAGGCGAGTCGCCGGACCTTCGGTCTTCCGGTGGACGGGGAGCGGTTCCTGCGCACCGGGGATCTCGGCTTCGTCGTCGACGGCCGGCTGTACGTCACCGGCCGGCTCAAGGACCTGGTGATCTCCCGCGGCCGGAACCTGCACCCGGAGGACATGGAGGCCGACGTGGCCGCTGCGCACCCGGCGCTGAGGCCGGGGTGCGGGGCCATCTTCGGCACGGATGACGACGACGTGCTGGTGGTCGTCCAGGAGGTGCGCGCGGAGACGCCCGAAGAGCGGTACCCACACCTGATCCAGCGCATCCGCGGTGTGCTGGCGCGGAACTACGGCGTTCGCGCGCACACGGTCGTGCTGGCGCCGCCCGGTACGATCACGAAGACCTCCAGCGGCAAGGTCCAGCGGTTCGCCGCGAAGCAGCGGTTCCTGTCCGGCGAGCTGACTCACCTGGTGCGGTCCGCTTCGGACGCCGAGACGAGCTCGGCGCTGGCCGACCGGGTCGCCGAGGTGAGTGCCGGTGGGTTCGGCGCGGCTGACGACGAGGCGCGGGTCGACTGGCTGGCCGGGGCGATCGCCGCGCACCTGCGGGACCTGCTCGGCACACGCGACCTGGACGTTCAGGACTCGCCGGCGTCGCTGGGCATCGAGTCGCTGGTCGCGGTGCGGCTGCAGCACGAGATCGAGAACCTGCTCGGGGTGCGGCTGCTGCCCAGCGCGGTGCTGCGGGCCGAGTCGATCGCTGAGCTCGCCCGGACCGCGCTGAACGCACGCGCCCACGTCGCAGCGGCCGCCGCCTCGAACGGTCCGCGCCTCACGGAGGCCCAGCGGGCGCTGTGGTTCATCCAGCGCACCACCCCGCGGAGTTACGCCTACAACATCACCCGCGCCTTCACGCTCACCGCCGACGTCGACCGGCTGGCGCGCGCGCTCAACGCCCTCGTCAACCGCCATGCGTCCTTGCGGCTGAAGGTCCGTGACGTCGGCGGTGCACCCGTTGCCGAGGTGCGGCCCGAAGCGGGGATCGTGCCGGAAGTCGTGGACGCGCGGTCCTGGACGAAGGAGCAGCTCGCCGCGTGGATCACGCGGTGGGCGACCACGCCGTTCGACCTGGAGCACGACTGGTTGATGCGGGCCGGGCTGCTCCAGCGGGGCGATGAGCAGGTGCTCGTACTGTCCCTGCACCACCTCGTCTGCGACGTCTCGTCGTTGTCGGTGCTCCTGTCCCAACTGGCCGAGGAGTACGAGCGCGACGCCTCGGTGCCGAGTGCGCCGTACAGCGAGCTGCCGGTCGAGCTGGAGGCCGCCGCGCTCACCCGCGCCGACGAGCTGAACGCCTTCTGGCTCGGGGAACTCGACCGCGAACTGCCGGTCCTGTCACTGCCGTCGGCGACCCACCAGAGGGGCTGGGCGGGTACGACGATCCCGTTCCGGGTGCCCGCCGAAGTGTCCTTCGGGCTGGCCGCATTCGCCCGCCGGGAAGGCCTGACCCGGCACAACGTGCTGCTGGCGACGTTCCAGGTGCTGCTGCACCGTGTGTCGGGCCAGGCGGACCTGGTGACCGGTGTGCCCGTGGCGGGACGGTCCGATCAGCAGCTCGCCTCGCACGTCGGCTACCTGGTGAACACGTTGCCCGTCCGATCCTTGTTCCGGCGCGAGGGCTTCGGCGCGTTCGCCCGGACCACGCAGCAGCGCGTGCTGGACGCACTGGACCACCAGGAGCTGCCGTTCCCGCTGCTGGCGGGGCAGCTGGACGTGGACCGTGCATCCGGTGCGCCGCCGGTGTTCCAGGCGATGTTCAGCTACTACACGCAGGCGTTGCCAGGCGGCGAGGCCGCGGCCGGGCTCGTGCTCGGCGACACATCGGCGGAGCTGGCTCTCGGCGACGGCACTGTGCGGGCCTACCCCGTGGCGGACCCGGCCGCACAGACCGACATCGCGTTGAACGTCGCCGAACTCGGCGGCGGGCTGGAGTTCGGGCTCCAGTACGACTGCGCACTCCTGTGCCGGGCGCAGGCCGAGCAGCTCGTCGCCTCGTACCTGGCGATGCTGACCGCGCTGGCGAAAGAACCCACGGCCGACGTGACGCGACTTCCGCTGCTGGACGCGGACGGCCTGCGCGCGGTGGTCGCGAGCGGCACGGGCGCTCGTGCGGAGCGCGAGGACCACTATCTGCCGGCGTTCCACCGGCACGTCCGCAACAGGCCGGACGCCATTGCGGTGGACGACGGCACAGGGACGCTGACCTACGCCGAACTCGACCGGCGCGCGAACCACGTGGCGGCGGTGCTGGCCGACGCGGGCGTGGGCCCGAACACGAACGTCGTGGTGTGCGCCGAAAGAGACGCGGGCTACGTCGCGGTCGTGGTCGGCGTCCACAAGGCCGGCGGCTGTTATGTGCCGATCGCACCGTCCGAGGCGCCTGTGCGCGCAGCACGCATGGTCGCGGCGCTCGACGCCCGAGTGGTTGTCACCGGCACCCGAAGCCGTCACCTGGTCGACCACGGCGGTGTGCGGGTGCTCGACGTGGACGAACTGCTGCGCGGTGAAGCCGCGCACGGGCCGGCACTCCGGGCGTCTGCTCTCGACAGTTCCTACGTCATCCACACCTCGGGTTCGACCGGTGTGCCGAAGCCCGCCGTCGTCACGACCCGAGGCCTGACCAACCACCTCTGGCAGATGGTCGAGCACTTCGGTCTGGGCCCGGACGACTGCATCGGCCAGACCGCGCCCGCGTCGTTCGACATCTCCGTGTGGCAGCTGCTCACGGGGCTGGTGGCGGGTGCGCGGATCCGGATCGCCGACGCGGCGTCCCCGGCCCGGCTCAAGGGCGCGATCGACGGCGACGGAATCACCGTGCTGCAGGTCGTGCCGGTGACGATCTCGGCACTGCTGGACGAGGGCGTGCACCGACAGCCGAACCACCTGCGCGCGGTCATCTCCACGGGTGAGGAGCTGACCTGGGACATCGCACGGCGGTGGCACGCCGAGTGCCCGTCCGTCGCGCTGTACAACGCCTACGGCCCCGCCGAGTGCGCGGACGACGTGACGATCTCCGAGGTCGCCCGGCAGGACGACCGGACCCGGCCGGTGCCGATCGGGGCACCGCTGCCGAACACGTCGGTCCACGTGATGGACGCCGAACTGGCCCCGGTGCCGTTCGGTGTCGTCGGCGAGATCTGTGTGGGCGGCGACGGTGTGGGGCGCGGGTACCTCGGTGACCCGCGCCGGACCGCGCTGGCGTTCCTGCCGGACCCCTTCGCGGAACCCGGTGCCCGGCTGTACCGGACCGGTGACCTGGGCAGGCGCACCGCGGACGGGGTGCTTGAGTACCTCGGCCGGGCGGACCGCCAGATCGCCGTGCGGGGCCTGCGCATCGAACCGGGCGAGGTGGAGGCGGCGCTGCGCGAGCTCCCCGGCGTGGTGGACGCGGCGGCGAAGAGGTACGAGACGCCCTACGGCGTGTCTCTGGTGGCACACCTGGCGTTCGGCGACGACGAACAGGCGCGGGAACTGGGCGTCGACGAGTACGCGCGGATCCGGCTCGCGCTGCGGGACCGGCTGCCCCGGCACATGATCCCGTCGGTTTTCGTACGGCTGGGGAGCCTGCCCCGGATCGCCAACGGCAAGGTCGACTACGCGGCACTCACGTACGTGCCCGCGGTGTCGGACGAGGTCGCGGAGGCCCGCGAGGACCAGGTCGGTGCCGCGGTGCGGGCCAGCTGGTGCGCGTTGCTGGAGCTGGAGGAGATCGGCTGGCGCGACAACTTCTTCCTGCTGGGCGGGCATTCGCTGCTCGCCCTGCGGATGCTCGACCAGGTCTCCCGCACGCTGTCGGTCGAACTGGACGTCGAGGCGGTGTTCGCGAACCCGTGCCTGGACGAGTTCGTGGAGGCGGTCCGGCACGCGAGCCCGCGTGACGGCGCGTCGTTCCGTCCGACTGCGGCATCCGTGACGTATCCGGTGCCCGCGAGCGCCGCGCAGCAGCGGTTCTGGTTCCTGCGCGAGCTCGACTCCGGCAGCCCCGTCTACAACATGCCGGGCGTGCTGCGGTTCACCGGCCCGCTGGATCCCGGGCAGCTGGAGCGGAGCCTGCGTGCGGTGCTCGCCGCGCATCCCGTGCTGCTCGCGAGGTTCACCGAAGTGGACGGCGTGCTGCACTGGGCGCCCGCGCCGGCCGAGGAGTTCGAGCTGGCCCACGCCGACCTGCGCGGCGCCGTCGCCGAGTTCGGGCCCGAGGCAGTGGCACAGGTGGTCGCGCAGGAGGCGGGCACCGCGTTCGAGCTGCCGCGCGAACTCCCCTTCAAGGCGCTGCTCATCCGCTGCGGACACGAGGAGTGGCAGTTGGCCGTCACGATCGACCATCTCGTGTGCGACGGACAGTCGCTGCCCGTCTTCCTGCGCCAGCTGGCCGACCACTACAACGGCCGGCCGCCGGTCGGCTCGGACTACACGTACGCGCGGTACTGCGTGGACGAACACACCTGGCTGTCCGGTGCGACCGGCCTCGCGGACGAATGGCAGGGCGCGCTCTCAGGGCGCCTGGTCACCGCGCCCGCCGAGGAACCGGGAGGAGCCACCGGCGCGCCACGGCACTGGTTCGACGTCGACGAGCGGACGGCCGCGGCCGTCCGGGAGTGCGCGGGCAGGACCGGGACCACGCCGTTCATGGTCTTCGCGACGGCGCTGGCCGCCTTGCTGCGCGGGAGTGACGAACCGGAGACGGTCGTACTGGGCACGCTGATCGCGAACCGGGACCACCCCGAACTGCAGGAGGTCGTCGGACCGCTGCTCAACGTGTCGCTGCTCTCCGTCCCGCTCGGGCCGACGGACTCCTTCCACGACGCGCTCAAGCGGATGCGGGACAGCTCGCTGCGCGCCTACCGGTCGCGATACCTGCCGTTCCAGCATCTGGTGAAGTCAGTGGCACAGGACGCGGATCCGACGAGCACGCCCTTCGACGTCATGGTCGTGATGCAGCCGCCGGCCGACAGGGCACCGGACTTCGCCGGAGTCACCACCGAGCTGATCGAGATCGACAACGGCACCTCGCCGTACCCGCTCACGCTCGACATCGAGCCCCACGAGGGCGGCTACCGCTGCTCGCTGCGGTACGCCGGAGACCGATACAGCACCCCGGGGATCGCACGGCTGGCCGAGCGCTACCTGAGGGTGCTCGCCGCGAGCGCGGCGCACCCGGAAGAGACCATCGAGGGGGAACGATGACCGCGCACGACGTGATCCGGCGCCTGGACTACCTGGGCGTGGCGCTGCGGCTGGAGGACGGCAAGATCAAGTTCAGGTCGGCCGGAGCCGAAGTCCCGCCGGAGCTGCTGGCGGAGATGAAGGCACACCGCGACGACCTGGTGCGCCTGCTGGCCGAACGGGCCGCGCCTTTGTGTCCGCCTGCCGCGGGCGGCGACCGAGGTGAGCTGACCTGGGGCCAGCGCGGCCTGTGGTCCTCCGACCAACTGGTGGCCGACGCCAGCGTCTACAACATCTGCGGCGCGGTCCGGCTGCGCGGTGCACTGGACGTCGACGCGTTCGGCGCGGCGCTCGACCGGGTCCGCTCGGTGCATCCCTCGCTGCGGACCGTCTTCCCGTCCGAACGCGGTGTGCCCCGGCAGGCGGTGCTGCCGTACGCGGCAGCACCGCCCGCAGTGGAGGACGTCACCGAGGACGAGTGCCTGCGCCGGTGCGTGGAGCTGGCGGGTACACGGATCGAACTCGGAACCGAACCGCCTTTGCGGGTACGGCTGTTCCGGCTGGCGCCCGAGGAGCACGTGTTCTTCGTCGCCGTGCACCACCTGATCGCGGACGGGGAGGCCGTGCGCGTGCTGGTCGACGATCTGGCGCGCTGCTACAACGGGCACGAACCGTCCACGGGCGACATCGACATGGTCGGCTACGCGAATTGGCAGCACGAGTGGGTGCGTCACGCGGACCTCGGTGCGGCCCGGCGGTTCTGGCGCGACCAACTGGCCGATCCGGGGCTGGGACTGCTCCCGCTGCCGCAACCCGCCGCCGGACAGGGCGGTGGCGAGCACGCGGTGCGTTTCGACGCTGCGACCACGGCCACGCTGCGCGGGCTCGCGGAGTCGTGCCGCGCCAGCCCGTTCGTCGTCCTGTCCGCCGCGATCTCGGTCCTGCTGGCGTACGTGACCGATCGGCGCGAACTGGTCGTCGGCACGCCGGTCGCCAACCGTGACCGCGAGGGCCTCGACAGGCTGATCGGGCACCTCGTCGCGATGGTCCCGGTTCGGGTGGACCTGACCGGACACCCCGCGTTCCGTGACCTCGTGGCACGCGTCAGGTCGGCCGTGCTGACCTCCCTCGACCACGCGCGACTGCCGGTCGAGGTGGTGCGCGACGAGCTGGGCATCCCGCCCGTGACACGGGAGGGCGGCCTGTTCAACGTCGTCGTCACCGACGTCGGCCCGGCTGTGCCGGCGCCGCGGTTCGACGGCCTGGAGACGTCGTTGCTCGACGTCGACCACAACAGCGCCAAGTACGACCTGAACTTCCTGGTCCAGGACGACGGCGACACGTTGTCGGTGGCGATCGAGTTCGACCGCCGGGGCATCGCGGACGACGATGTCGCCGCACTCGGCGGGCTGCTCGACCGGATCGTCCGCCTGGTCGTGCCGGACCCGGACCGTCCGGTCGCCGACCTGCCCATCGGCGACGGCCACGCCTGGGGCGTCGGCGCCGCACCGCGCAAGACGCCTGCCGCGCACGACTCGCTGGCCGGCCGCCTCGCCGGGGCGGTCGAGGAACGCGGTGACGCCGTGGCGTTGCGGCACATGGGAGAGTCGCTGTCCTATCGCGACCTGGACACGCGCACCGATGCCGTGGCACGGGGTCTGCGCGCGCGGGGCGTGCGCGGCGGCGAGGTCGTCGCGGTGTTGTTGCCGCGCGGCATCGACCTCGTCGTGGCGATGCTCGGCGTCGTGCGCAGCGGGGGTGCGTACCTGGTGCTGGACGAGGCGTGGCCGCAGTCGCGGATCGACGGCATCGCAGAGGATGCCGACGTCCGCCATCTGATCGACGCCGACACCCTGACGTCACTGGCCGAGGAGGGCTTTGACGCACCGGAGTGTCCGCCGGTGCCGCTCGACGCCGTCGCGTATGTCATCTACACGTCCGGCTCGACGGGGCGGCCGAAGGGCGTGCACGTCACGCACCGGAACGTGCTGAGCCTGCTGGACGGCACGGGCGCCGAGTTCGGGTTCGGCGCGCAGGACACGTGGACGCTGTTCCACTCGTGCTCGTTCGACTTCTCGGTGTGGGAGGTGTTCGGCAGCCTGACCACAGGCGGCACGCTCGTCGTAGTGCCGTCGTGGGTCACGCGTGAGCCGGAAGCGCTCGGCCGGCTGCTGCAACGCGAGCGGGTGACCGTGCTGAACCTGACCCCGTCGGTGTTCTCCGTGCTGTTGCCGGTGGTCGCCGAGCAACCGGACCGGGTGCGCGACATCCGGTACGTGATCTTCGGCGGCGAGGCGTTCGGGCACCGGCTCGCGGAGCGCTGGTACGAGATCGCGAGCGGCGAACTGGTCAACATGTACGGCATCACCGAGACCACGGTGCACGCGTCCTGGCACCGGGTAGTGCCGGGCCCCGCCGTGTGGCGGGCCGGCGACATCGGCGGGCCGCTGCCCGGTGGGGCGCTGTACCTGCTCGACCGCGACGGCCGGCCCTGTGCGGACCGGTGCGCCGGTGAGATCCACGTCGGCGGAACCGGTGTCAGCAACGGATACCCGGGCCTTGCGCGGCTCACCGCCGAACGCTTCGTACCGGATCCGTTCAGCCCGGTCCCCGGCGCCCGGATGTACCGGTCGGGCGATCTCGGGCGGCGGCGCGGCGAGCACCTCCACTACCTCGGCCGTGGCGACGGCCAGGTGCAGCTCAACGGGTTCCGGATCGAACTGGCCGAGGTCGAGAAGGCCTTGACGACACAGCCGGGTGTCGCCTCCGCGGGTGCGGCCGTGGCCGACGGCCGACTGGTGGCCGCCGTGGTGGCCGCGGACGGGGAGCGCCTTGAGACTGCGGACGTGCTCCGCGAAGCACGCCTGACGTTGCCGCGCTACATGGTGCCGTCCGCGGTGTCGGTGGTCCAAGCCCTTCCCCTGACGGTCAACGGGAAGCTGGACCGCGCCGCCGTCGCAGCTTCCCGCACTGCGTCGTCCACCAAGGACGCGGTGGCGCCGGTCGGTCCGGCCGAGGAGGCGCTGGTCGAGGCGTACCGGGAAGCGCTGGACGCCGACACCGTCTCGACGGCGGACGACTTCTTCGAGCTGGGCGGCGACTCCATGCGTGCGATCCGGCTGGTGGCGCTGGCCCGCGAACGCGGTGTCCAGCTGACCGTGCGGGACGTCTACGCCAAGCCGGTGCTGGCGGAACTCGCCGCGACCAGCGGTGCCCCCGAGGAGGCCCCGACGCAGGTGCCGCCGTTCGGCCTGCTGCCCGAGCGGGTGGCGAGGTCGTTCCCGGACACCGTCGAGAACGCCTACCCGATGACCGCGCTGCAGACCGGCATGGTCTACCACAGCGAACTGGCACCGGAGGCCACTCAGTACCACATCATGCTGAGCTACACCCTGCGTGCGCCGATGAACCCCGCCCTGTTCCGGGAGGCCACCGAGACTGTCGTGGGCGCGCACGAGATCCTGCGCACCGGGTTCGACCTCGGCCATCGGTTCGCGCCGATGCAGATCGTGCACCGCGACGTCGAGCTCCCGTTGCGGTACGAGAACATCGAGCACCTCGACGCGGGCCGGCAGGCCACCCACCTGGAGGAACTGTTGTGGGACGAGAGCAGCAAGCCGGTCGACCTCACGGCGGCGCCGCTGTTCCGGCTCGTCGTCGTGGTGCTCTCGCCGAGCAGCTTCCAGCTGGTCTTCACGCACCACCACGCGATCCTCGACGGCTGGTCGGTGAACCTGTTCTTCGAGGAGCTGGCGTCCAGGTACCTGGACCTGCTCGAGGGCAGGCCCGCACGGCCGGTCACGAAGCTGCGCAGCGGTTTCGCGGACTACGTGGCGGTCGAACGGCAGGCGTCCGACGACCGTGAGAACCAGGACTACTGGCGCGAGCGGACCACGCCCAACCCCACCGACCTGGCCGCAGAACGCACGGGCCTGCCGGAGATGCGTCACGAGCCGGTACCGCTGCCGCACGGTGTCGTGGAAGACCTGCACTCGGTCGCGGCCGAGGTCGGGGTGCCACTGAAGTCGCTGCTGCTGGCCGTGCACATGCGCGTGCTGGCGTGGTTGTCCGGCAACGACACCGTGGTCACCGGCCTCACCGTGGCGTGCCGCCCGGAGGAACCGGACGCCGACAAGGTGCTGGGGCTGTTCCTGAACAACCTGCCGCTGCGCGCGGTGATCGGTGGGCAGACCTGGGCCGAGCTGGCCCGCGAAGTGCACGCGAGCGAGCTGGAGCTGATGCGCTACCGCTGGTACCCGAACGCGGCGATCCAGCAGCAGTACGGCAGCCGCCCGATCGTGGACACCGGGTTCAACTTCACCGATTTCCACGTCACGCACGACCTCGTGCGCTCCGGCCGGCTGGAGATCACCGGCATCACCGAACTGGAGTCGACGCACTACGCGTTCGGCGCCGACTTCACCATCGACATGCGTACCGCGCAGCTCAGGCTGTCGCTTGAGCACGACGCCTCGGTGCTTCCGCGCGCGAAGGTGGACCTCGCGATCCGGGCGTACCGCAGCGCCTTGCTGGGACTCCTTGCCCGGCCGGAGTCCTCCTGCCGCGCCACGGGTCTGCTCGGCGCCGACGATGAGACGAGGCTCGTCGCGCGCGGCCGCGGCGTACGGACGCCGGCCATCGGCGACACCGTCCACGCGATGTTCGAACGGCAGGCGCTGGAGAACCCGGAGAAGCACGCGGTCGAGACGGCCGACCGGGTGTGGACGTACCGCGAGCTGGTCCTGCGCGTGGAGTCCGTCGCGGAGCGGCTTGGCGCACACGGCGTCGGCGCGGGCGACGCGGTCGGCGTGCTCATGCACGCGAACGAGGACCAGGTCGCGGCGTTCATGGCCACACAACGGATCGGCGCCGTGTACGTGCCGCTCAACCCGGACGACGGCAGGCTGCACCACGAGCACGTCCTGGCGAGTGCGTCGATCCGCGTGGTCGTGTCAGCGGCGAGGTTCCGCGACGGCCTGGCGTGGCTCGCCGAGCGCGGCACACCGTTGCTGGTGGCGGAAGAGATCCCGGACGAACCAGCGGCGGCCGTCGCGGCCGCGACGACCCTGCCCGCACAGGCGCCCTCCTACATCGTCTACACCTCCGGCTCGACCGGGAACCGCAAGGGTGTCGTCGTCGGCCAGGACGCGATCGTCAACCGGCTCCAGTGGGGCAGGGGTTACTTCGACCGGGCCGAGGTCGACAGGACGCTGATGACCCGCAGCACCGGATTCGACGCGGCGATCATCGAGATGCTGGAGACGATCGTCGCGGGCGGCACGCTGGTGGCCCTGCCGGACAACGGGGGCCGTGACGCGGACCTCGTCGCCGCGGCGGTGCGCGACCACCGGGTCACCTGCCTGCATGTGGCGCCCAGCCTGCTGCACGCGTTGCTCGACTCGCCGACCTGCGCCGAGGACCTGGCGACGCTGCGCCTGATCCAGTGCGCGGGCGATGTGCTGCCGCGCGCGCTGGCGAACAGGTTCCTGAAGACCTGCGACGTGCGGCTGGTGAACATCTACGGCCTCACCGAGACCGCGATCGACGCCACGGCGGGCGACGTGGCAGCGGGTGGCCGCGGCGACGTGCCGATCGGCAGGCCCGTCGGCAACGTCGACCTGTTCATCCTCGACGCCGAGCTGAACCCGGTGCCCGATGGCGTGGCCGGCGACCTCTACGTAGGCGGCGCGTGCGTGGCCCACGGCTACGGCGGCGAGCCGGGGCTGACGGCGTTGAAGTTCGTGCCCGACCCGTGGAGTGACGTGCCCGGCGGGCGGCTGCACCGGACCGGCGACCGTGCGCGGTGGGACGCGGACGGGAACGTCGACTTCCTCGGCAGGCTCGACGGCCGTCTGTCGATCGGCGGCGTGCGCGTCGACCCGAGCGAGATCGAGAGCCACGCCCGCCTGCACGAGGCGGTGGCCGAAGCGGCCGTCGTGGACCGCCCGCACACGGACGGGACGGCGACCCTCACCTTGTTCGTACGTCTGGTCGAAGGCGCCGAGGCGGACGGGCGGGCGATCCGGGACCACCTGCGGCCGCGGCTGCCGCGCACGGCGGTGCCGCACAGCTACGTGATCCTGGACGTGTTCCCGGTGACCACCGACGGCAAGATCGACAGGCGGGCACTGGCGAGGCTGGAGTCCACGGACGCGGGTTCCGGGGCGACCGCACCACGGACGCCGCTGGAGCAGGAGATCGCTGCCGTCTGGGCGCAGGTGCTCGGGGCCGGGCCGTTCGGCGTGGAGGACAACTTCTTCGAGGTCGGCGGCTCGTCGCTGACCGCCGTGCGTGTGGTGAACCGCCTGCGCGCCCAGTACGACGTCACGCTCCCGCTGGGGGCGTTCATGGACGCGCCGACGATCGCGGACACGGCCCGGGCGCTGGCCGACGCACCCGTGGCGGCGCCCTCAAAGGCTCCGGCGGGCGCAGGACAGTACCCGTTGTCCGGGGCCCAGCACCAGATGTGGCTGCTGGAGAGCAAACTTCCCGGGCTGCCACTGTTCGGCATGCCCGGCGCCGTGGAGTTGCACGGACCGCTCGACCTGCCCGCGTTGGAGAAGACGTTCGCGGAATTGATCAGCAGGCACGAGGCGTTGCGCACCCGCATCGCCGCCGACGGCCAGGTCGTGCAGATCGTGGAGCCCGCGGCCGAGTTCGCGGTGGAGGTCGTGGACCTGCGGGACCGCCCCGCCCCGGCCGCCCGGTGCGAGAGGCTGATCGCGAAGGCGATGCGCGAACCGATCGACATCGGCCGGGCACCGCTGATGCGGGCCATCGTCTACCGGGTCGCCGACGAGCGGCACGTGCTGTTCCTCAACGTCCACCACATCGTCTGCGACGGCTGGTCGCTGGCGGTGCTGTTCGACGAGGCCGGCCGGACCTATGCGAGCCTCGCGGCCGGTGAGCGGCCGGCGGAGCTGCTTCCCGCGCCGGGCAGCGGCCAGTTGTCCGTGGAGCGGCAGAACTGGCTGCTCGGCGATGACGCCGCACGCCAGCGCGACTACTGGCTCGACCAGCTGGCCGCGCCGTGGGCCCGGCTGGGCGGCAAGCAGACGACCAGGTTCGCGCGGTTCGGCGAAGGCGGCGTGATGGAACGGCTGCGCTCGGCGAGCTGCCGGCTGCGGATCTCCCGCGCCGACACCGAACGCGTCAGCGAGGGTGCCAAGCGGCACGGCATGACGGAGTTCATGGTCGCGCTGACCGCGTACGCCTCGACACTGCGCGCGTGGAGCGAACAGGACGACATCCGCATCGCCACGATGCTCGCGAACCGAGTGGGCCACGGAGTGGAGGACACCGTCGGTCTGTTCGCGAACACGGCGGTGCTGCGGCTGCACGTCGACGAGAACGCCACCCCGGTGGAGCTGGCCGCGCAGAGCCGCCGTGTGTGCGTGGAGGCGCAGCAGCACCAGGAATTGCCGTTCGAGGAGCTGCTCGACGCGCTCGACGCCGAGTACCCGGACCGGATGCGGGTCGACCCATTGTTCGAGGTGATGTTCGTGATGCAGGAGGAGTACCGCGAGGCCGACGCGATCGAGGGAGTCCGGATGACGCCGTACCGGTCCGACGGCGACTTGTTCTCCGGCTCGATCAGCGCCACGACCTGCGACTTGGTGCTGAACGCCGTGCCGGAGGACGGGGAACTGGTGCTGGAACTTCGATACAAGCCGGCAACGCTCGGCCGTGCCGCGGCACGGGGACTGCTGGACGACATCGGCGTCGCGCTCTCGGCGACCGCGGATTCGCTCTGCCGGGAGGCACGATGAACACGGACCTGCTGTCGTCGTTCCTCAAGCGGCTGGCGGAGGACCCGGCCGCGGTGGCCGTGGCGGAGGACGGGGCGACCCGCACCTACGCGGACCTCGACCGTGAATCGGCCGGCTACGCCAGGGCGTTGTGCGCCCGGGGTGTCGGACCCGAGAGTGTGGTGGCGATCGTCTCCGACCGCTGCGCGCAGTACGTTGCGATGGCGCTCGGCGTGATGCGGGCGGGCGCGGCGTTCGTACCGGTCGAGCCGCACACACCCGCCCGCCGGGCCCGCCAGGTGTGCGAGACGGCGGGCGTGCACGTGCTGTTCGTGCGGCCGGGCCACGAGGTTTACGCGGCCGGGCTGGGACCGGCCGTGCTGGCGGCCGCACCCGGTGCGGCGGGGGAGACCGCCGTCCGGCACCCCGGCGGCCTCGCGTACGTCATCTTCACGTCCGGCTCCACCGGCGCGCCGAAGGGCGTGATGGTCGTGGACGAGGGCATGGACAACCACATCGCGGCCAAGGTCCTCGATCTCGGCCTCGGGCCTGCGGACGTCATCGGGTTCACGGCGCCGCTGTCGTTCGACATTTCAGTGTGGCAGTGCTTCACCGGCATGACGGTCGGTGCGGCGGTCGCGGTCGCGTCGCCGCTGAACATCTCCGAACCCACCGAGCTGGTCGAGTGGGTGCGGCGGCACCACGTCACGGTGCTGGAGATCGTGCCGTCATTCCTGTCCGTGCTGGTCGACGAGTTGCGGGACGACGCCCAACTGCGGGCCGCCCTCGGCTCGCTGCGCTTCCTGATCGCGACCGGGGAGGCGTTGCCCTCACGAGTCGCGCGGCGCTGGTACGAGTGCTGCCCGGACATCCCGGTGGTCAACGCCTACGGTCCGACGGAGTGCTCGGACGACGTCACGCACCACTTCGTCACCGAAGAGGACTGCGCGAACGGGACGTTCCCGCCGATCGGCCGGGAGATCCTCCACACGCAGATCCATCTCGTGGACGCCGCCGGCCGTGAGGTCGAGCCCGGCGACGAGGGCGAGCTGCTGGTCGGCGGGGTGGGCGTCGGCCGCGGATACATCGCCGATCCGGTGCGGACCGCACTCGCGTTCGTTCCGGACCACCTCAGCGGCGGGCCGGGGAAGCGGCTGTACCGCACGGGGGACCGCGGCACCCGCAGAGCTGACGGGGCGATCGACTTCCTGGGCAGGCGCGACCGCCAGGTGAAGGTCCGTGGGCACCGGGTCGAGCTGGGCGACGCCGAGGCGGAGCTGTTGCGCGTGCCGGGCGTGGTCGCGGCGGCGTGCGTGCTGTCCGGCGACAGACTCCACGCGTTCGTCACGGGCCCCGCCGGACCGGAGGGCGGCCGGGTGCACGAGCTGGTCCGCGCGTCCGCACCGAGCTACCTGGTGCCGCACCAGGTGACCGTACTGGAGCGGATGCCCACGAACACGTCCGGCAAGGCGGACCACCGGGCTCTGAAGGAGCTGACCGAGGTCGCGGCCGCGCCCGCCGAGGTGACCGGCTCGACGCTGGAGGACGTGCAGGCGGTGGTTGCCGAGGCGCTCGGCGTGCCGTCGGTGGGCCCGGACGACGACTTCTTCCAGGCAGGCGGCGACTCGCTGCGGGCCATGACGCTGGTGTCGCGCGTGCGCAAGAGGTTCGACGCGCCCGGCACGCCATTGCGGGCGTTCCTCGCCGACCCGACAGCGCGCGGACTGCACGCCGCGCTGGAGACCGCCGCACCGCAGCAGGCGGACCTGCTGCCGGGCGCGTTGTCGTCGGGACAGGAACGGCTGTGGTTCCTGGAGCAGTTGCACAAGCGCAAAGCCCCGCAGCTCATTCGGCTGGTGCTCACACTCCGTGGCGACCTGGACCTGCGCGCGCTCCAGCACGCCTTGGACGCCGTGGTGATCAGGCACGAGCCGTTGCGGACGGTCTTCTCGCAGCAGCGCGGCGTCCCGGTGGGCACTGTATGGGCGAAGGCGGAGGTGACGCTGGAGAACCTCACGGCGGAGGCCGGGCCGGCACAGAGCGACGGGCTGTCGTCGCGCACCGAACGTCCGCCGCTGATGACGGCGAGCCTGGTGCGGACGGGCCCCGATGTGCACGTGCTGACCCTGGTGCTGCATCACCTCGTCGCCGACGGCTGGTCGCTCGTCGTGCTGGGGCGGGAGATCGCCGAGTACTACCAGCAATGGGTGGACGGCGAGGCCGAGGTGCCGCTGCCGGACACGACGTTCGGGAGTTACGTCAGCCAGGAGAAGCAGTGGCTGGAGAGCCCGGAGGCGGGCGAGTCCGAACGGTACTGGACCGACCAGCTGGCCGGAGCTCAGACTGTGCTCGAACTCCCGCTGGACCGGGAACGGCCGGGGGCTGCGGATTTCACGGCGAGCCGAGTCGTGCACGAGCTGACCGAGGCCGAGACCGGCGCGGTCGCGGAGCTGGCACGGGAAGTCAAGGCGACGCCGTTCATGGCCGTGATGGCCGCGTTCTACCAGGTGTTGCGCGAGGCGAGCGGTACGGACGACATCGTGATCGGCATGGACTCGGTGAACCGGTCGTGGCCGGGCAGCGATCAGCTGATCGGCACGTTCGTGAACCAGCTGCCGGTGCGGTTCGCCACACCCGCGCCCGAGTTCCGCGAACTGGTGGAGCTCGCTCGTCGGCAGTGCCTCGGTGCCTACGAGCACGAAAGGCTGCCGTTCCACCAGATCGTCGCCGCGGTGAACCCGCCGCGGAAGGCGGGGCGGTTCCCGCTCTTCCAGGCCAAGGTCACGCAACAGAGCGCGTGGCGCGCAGGTGTGTCGCTGCCCGACATCGAGGTGACCCCGACAGAGGTGGCGGAGCCCGAGACCGATCTCGATCTGCTGCTCGACGTGTCGGGGGAAGCGAGCAGACTGCGGCTGGAACTGGTCTACCGGCCCCAGGTGACCGACGCGGAGACGGCCGGGCGGTGGGTGGCCGCGATCGGCGATGTGCTGCGCGGCGCGGGGAAGCGGCCATGAACCCCTGGGCGCATCCCTGCGCGCAGACCTGGGCGTCGCAACGGGATCGCGTACACGGGACGCGTCTGCCGGGGCGTGTTCGTGTGTGCCGAGCGCGACGCGCGGCTCGCTCGTACCCGATCTCGGCGGGCCGGGCACCCGCACGTGAACTCATCTTTCACTGGAGGGCCTGAAGTGCCGCCGGACGACCACTTCACCGATCACCTGCCACCGCACGAGAACCCGACGCGGGCCTGTCGGCCCGACGAACTCACGCTCGCCCCAGGAGGCACAGTGGACCGAGACCAATTGACCGCGGACGTCGAGGAAGTGGCCGCGCAGCCGCGTACCCCGATGGAGGCCCTGGTCGCGGGCGTGTTCGGCGGGCTGCTCGGCAGACTGCCCACCCAACTGGACGCGGACTTCTTCGCGTTGGGCGGGCACTCGATGCTCGCCGTGCGAGCGGTGCACGAGATCGCCGAGAAGACGGGGATCGAGCTGGAGCTGGAGACGTTCTTCGACCTGGAGACGGTCGAGGACATAGCGGCCGAGCTGGACCGCCTGCTGGCCACCGATGAGCGCGTGACGTACGAAGGGGAGATCTGAGCCGGTGGTGACGTCGTGCTCCGCCCACCGGCCCAGGTACGGGCGGCTGTGGAGGCTGCCGACCGCGCGGGTGGTGGGCGCGGTGGTCGCCGCCGCGCTGGCGCTCGCCGTTCTCGCCGGTCTGCTCGCTGCGCTCTGGACCCCCTTTCTGGTGGTGGCACTCGCGACCGGCGCGCTCGTCGGGTATCTGCGGCGGAACCGGGCCCGCGTCGCCGTCGAAGTGCGGATGGCGCGTGCGCTCGTCGCTTCCCGGGCGGACTGCGGCGACGCCTCGTTGCCCGGCCTCGAAGCCGAGGCACGGGCGGAGGTGCAGAGGGACGGAGTGACCCGGATCGAGGCCACGTCGTGGCTGGACGCCGTGCGCGCTCTCGGGTTCGCCATGGGCCGCGACCGGGGCTTCCACCTGGATCTGATGCGCCGTACCGCGGCCGGGCGCCTCGCCGAGGTGTGGGGCAGGACCGCCGTGCCCGTGGATGAGCACTACCGGCGGCTCGGGTTCGGCGGGGCGGCGAAGACGGCGGCGAAGGAGCTGGAGGCGCCGGAACGCGACCTGCTCACGGCCTTCGCGGACGGCGTCAACGCGGCACTGACGCGCCGGCCGTTCGAGAGCCGGTTCCTGTCCTACCGGCCCCGTCCGTGGACCGTCGAGGACAGCCTGCTGATCGTGCTGTCGACGTTCCACGGGCTGTCGTGGAACGAGCAGGACAAGCGGGCGGAAGCCGTGGTGCGGCGGGCGTTCCCCGAGGACGTCGCCAGGTTCTTCCTGCCGGGCGGCGGAGACGTGCCCGAGGGGCTGGCGCGGTTCCGCGGTGCGGGCGAGGACCTGGTCACCGTGGACAAGGCCGTCGCCGGGTCCAACTGCTGGGCGACAGGCGACCGGCTCGCCTGCGACCCGCACCTGCCGCTGACCATGCCGAACCTCCTGTACGAGGTCGACCTGGCGTGGCCGGGCCGGCGGGTGCGCGGGCTGGCCGTGCCGGGTCTGCCGGTCGTGCTTACCGGAACCAACGGGCACATCGCCTGGGGCATCACGAACCTCAGTGCCGATGTGCTCGATCTCGTTCCCGTCGACGGAACCGAGGAGCGCGTGGGGCGCATCCGGGTGCGCGGTGGCCAGGAGGTGGAGTGCCGCACCAGCTGGACGGGCTCGCTGCCGGTGTCGCCCCGGCCGCTGATGGGAGAGCGGGTCGCGATGCGCTGGACCGGGTACGATCCGCGCGCCTGCGACCTGAAGCTCCAGCGGCTCGCGCATGCGGTGAGCGTTGAAGAGGGCGTCAAGGTGCTGGAAGAGGCCGAGGGCATCGCGCTCAACGTGCTCATGACGGACTCGGCCGGCCACATGGCGCACCTGGCGACCGGACTGCTGCCCCGGCGGCCGGGCGAAGGCCACTTGAGCGGGCCGCAGCGTCCTCGGTCGGTCGACCCGCCGGACGGGGTCCTGGTGTCCGCCAACGACACAGCGTTCCCCGAGGAGCCGTTCCGGATCGGGTACGACAGCGATCCCGGCTTCCGCGCACGACGGATCCGGCACTTGCTGGCCGAGGGTGCCGAGGACATGCATGCGCTGCAGCACGACACCGCGGCCGAACTGTACGAGCCGTACCGCGAGATCGCGGTGCGCGCCCTGGCAGGGCGCGACGACAGGACGGCTGCCCTGCTGACCGCGTGGGACGGCACGTCCGGCGTGGACTCCCGTGCGTTCGCCGTGCTGGTACGCCTGCGGGAGGTGCTCGCGCGACGGCTGCTGTCGCCGTTCTTTGCTTCGTGTCAGGAGCTGGAACCGGGTTTCCGGTACGCCTTCCGCTGCGTGGACCGGCCGTTGCTCGCGGTCCTGCGGTCCGACGACTCCTCGGTGCTGCCTCCCGGTCTGGTCGAGGAGTGCGTCGACGAGGCCGTCGCGGGCGGACTGCCGACGTGGGGCGAGGTCAACCGGGTCGGGCTCGACCATCCGCTCGCCGCGCTGGTGCCGTGGGCGGCGCCGCTGCTGGGCATCGCGGCGACGCCCCAGCC
This sequence comes from Streptomyces sp. NPDC006510, assembly GCF_040611955.1. Lineage (NCBI taxonomy): Bacteria > Bacillati > Actinomycetota > Actinomycetes > Kitasatosporales > Streptomycetaceae > Streptomyces > Streptomyces sp. NPDC006510. The sequence continues at coordinate 51,157 of NZ_JBEXPH010000034.1, forward strand.
GGGCGCACTGCACACCGTCCGGACGTGCGTGCCGGGCTTCGCCGCCGCCGGCCGTGCCGTGGTGTCGCCGGACGGCGACGCCTGCTTCGAACTTCCGGGTGGCCAGTCCGGTCACCCGTTGAGCGTCCACTTCGCCGACCGCCACGAGCGGTGGTCGAACCCTGCTGCCGCCGCGCGCCCACGGGACACAGCATGCACGTTCGTGCTTCGGCCTGGAGAGAGGAAATGACATGCCCACACTGACGACGATCCCGGAGCTGTTCGCTGCGCAGGTGCACGACCGGAGGCACGAGGTCGCGGTCTCGTCCGGCGGATCCACCGTCACGTTCGGCGAACTGGACGAGCGCACCGACCGGATTGCCGCCTGGCTCGTCGCGCACGGCGTCGGCGTGGAGGATGTGGTCGCGGTCGAACTGGAACGCGGCCATGACCTGATCGCGGTGCTGATCGGCACGCTGAAGGCCGGTGCGGCCTACCTCCCGCTGGAGGTCGGAATCCCCCAGGTGCGCCGGGACAAGCTGGCCTCCGCCGCAGGCGCGGTCGTGGTCGTGTCCGCTGTGGACCGTCCCGTGAACGAGGGGCCGCCGGTGCTGGCGCTGGACGACTCGGGCGAGCACCCTCCGTTCGAAGCCGGGCGGGTCCACCCGGACGGCCTGGCGTACGTCAGCTTCACTTCCGGATCGACCGGGCTGCCCAAGGGCGTCGCGGTGCCGCACCGGGCCGTTGTGCGGCTCGTGCGAGGCGGGTTCGCGGACCTCGGTCCGGATGAAAGGTTCCTTCAGCTGGCGCCCGTGTCGTTCGACGCGTCTACGTTCGAGATCTGGGCGCCGCTGCTCACCGGCGGGCGGCTGGCCATCCACCCACCGGGCCCGCTGGTGTCCGAGGAACTCGTGGCAACCCTGGCCGACGAGAAGGTCACCACGCTGTGGCTGACGGCCGGCCTCTTCCACCGCATGGTCGACCACCACCTCGAAGACCTCGCCGGGCTGCGCCAGCTCCTCGCGGGCGGCGACGTGCTGTCGGTCGACCACGTCAACAGGTTCGTGGAGCGCCACCCGTCGATCCGGCTGATCAACGGGTACGGGCCGACCGAGAACACGACGTTCACCACGTGCCACACGATCTCCGGCCCTGTCGCGGGTTCCGTGCCGATCGGCCGCCCCATCGAGGGGACGGGCGTACGGGCGCTGGACAAGGCACTGAACCCCGCGGAGACGGGGGAGCTCTACGTGACCGGCGCCGGGCTGAGCCGCGGGTACGTCGGGCAGCCGTCGGCGACCGCGGTCAGCTTCGTTCCCGACCCGTTCGCCGAGGTGCCGGGTGCGCGGATGTACCGGACCGGCGACCTCGTGCGGCAGACACCGGACGGCATCGAATTCCTCGGCCGCGGCGACCGTCAGGTCAAGATCAGGGGCTTCCGCGTCGAACCGTCCGAAGTGGAGCGCGAGGTTGCTGCGCTGCCCGGAGTGGGGCAGGCCGTCGTGCTCGCGCGTCGGGACAGCACCGGTGAGAACGGGCTGACCGCGTACCTCCTGCCCGCCCCCGACGAGGACGAACCGGAGACGCTGCCCGCACGTGTGCGCCGGACGCTGCGGACAACCCTGCCGGCGGCGATGATCCCCGCGGCGTTCGTGACGGTCGAGGAGTTCCCGATCACCGTCAATGGCAAGGTCGACCCGGCGGCACTGCCGGAAGCGGGCCGTGTGCGGCGGGACGCCGACAACGAGTTCGTCGCCCCGCGGTCGGCGACCGAGCAGCTGGTGTGCGACCTGTGGGCCGAGGCGCTCGGCCTGGACCGGGTCGGCGCGCTGGACGACTTCTTCGAGCTGGGCGGCAACTCGTTGCTCGCCATGGACCTGATCAGCCGCACCGAGCTGGTCTTCGACGTGGAGCTGCCGATCCGGGCCCTGCTCCACCACCCCAGCGTGGAGGAGTTCGCCAGCGCCATCGGCGAGCTGATCGGCGCGGAAGGCGTCGCACGATGAGGATCACCGTCCCGGAATCGGCCGTGCCCGTCGAGGACATCGACCTGTACGACCCGCGCACGTTCAGCGAGGGCGACCCGCACGCGATCTGGCGGACTCTGCGGCACGAGGAACCCGTGTTCTGGCAACAACTTCCGGACGGGCGCGGGTTCTGGTCGGTGACGAAGTACGACGACGTGTGCCGGGTGCTCGGCGACCACGAGTCGTTCACGTCGTCGCGCGGCGCGATCCTGAAGATGCTCGGCACCCCGGACCCCGCGGGCGGCAGGCAGATGGCGGTGAGCGATCCGCCGCGGCACACGCACGTGCGCCGCCCGCTCTACCAGCTGATGACACCCTCCGCGCTGCGTCCTCGGATACCGAGGATCCACGCGGCGGTGCGGAAGCTGCTGGCTCCCATGACGTCCGGCGACACCTGGGACATGGGCGTCGCGATGACGGCGTTGCCCATGATCGTGTCCGGGATCCTGATGGGACTGCCGGAGGAGGACTACCCGGACCTGGTGCGCAGCGGGTTGATGACGGTGGCGCCGGACGACGAGAGGTTCCAGGCCGGCGGCAGCGCCGAGGCGACGCTGCACCAGGCACACCACGACCTGTTCGCCTACTTCGCGTCCCAGGTGCGCAGGCGCCGCCGCAACCCGCCGCCGGATCTCGCCGACAGCGACCTGATCGGCAGGCTGATGACGTTGCGTGTCGACGGGAGCAGGCTCAGCGAGGGCGAGATCGTCTCGAACTGCTACAGCCTCCTGCTCGGCGCGAACGTCAATACCGGGCACGCCGTGTCCGCCGCGATCCTGCAACTCCTGGACTTTCCTGCGCAGTACGAGAAGTGGGCGACCGACGAGTCGCTGCTCAAGCCGGGCATCCGCGAGGCGCTGCGCTGGTCGTCCCCGGTCGTGCACTTCCTGCGCTACGCCGTGGAGGACGTGGAGATCCGCGGCCGGAAGATCCGTAAGGACGACGGCGTCGTCGCGTGGATCCCTTCGGCCAACCGCGACGAGGACGTGTTCACCGACCCGTTCCGCTTCGACGTGGGCCGCAGGCCGAACCGCGAGATCGCGTTCGGCTACGGCCCGCACCGTTGCATCGGCGCCGTGGCCGCGCAGATCACCCTGGAGCTGACGTTCCAGGAGATCTTCGCCCGGGTCGAGCGTTTCGAGCAGGCCGGCGCGGTCGAGCACCTGGTCTCGAACTTCACCGCCGGGATCAAGCACTTCCCGGTGAAGGTGACAGCCCGGCGCTGAGCACGTCCAGCAGTGCCGGAGGGGCGTGCAGGAAGTCGTAGTGCCTGCCCTCCAGCAGCACGTGACGACAGTCCTCCGACCACGCCTTCCAGCCTCCCATGAGGTCCATCGGGATCTCCCGGTCCTCGGTCCAGCCGATGACCGTGATCCCGGACGGCAGTACCACCGGCTCCGCCCGGTGGTACTGCCGGTTGGCCTCCAGGTCCTGGCCGAGCAGCCCGAGTCCCAGCTGCACCAGCCGCGGGTCCGGGGTGCCGCCGAGACTTGTGATCAGCTCGCTCAACTGCCCGGCCAGCTCGTCGTCCTGCATGCCCAGGAACCTTCCGTATGGCCCGTCCTGCGGGGCGACCTGGGACGAGATGAACAGCTGCTCCGGCGTGGGCAGCCCCGCCTCGTGCAACTGGATGGCCAGCTCGACGCCGGGGAGTGCGCCGCCGCAATGCCCGAAGAAGGCGAACGGCCTGTCCAGGAAGGGCGTCAGATAGCCGATCAGATGCCGTGCGAGTTCCTCGTAGGTGCCGTAGTGCGGCTCCCGGATGCGGTTCTCCCGGTGTGGCAACTGGATCAGGCACACCTCCACATCACCGATGCGGCGTGGCCAGCGGTGGTACATGGACGCGCCGCACCCCGAGTACGGGAAGCAGAAGAGCCGGGCGGCGGCTTCGGAGTCGGGCTTCCTCAGTAACCACTTCGGTTCCTTGGCACGTCGAGGCTGAGTCATGAAGTCGACGCTACCCTTCTACCGCAATGGTGGTAGGGGAGTTGACCGTCGTTGGCCGATTGCGTACGAGCACCTCACCCGCCGCCGGCCGCCGTGGTGTCCGCGGCCACGGGGACCGCCGCGAAGGCGAGCAGGGCGCGACCATGCGTGCAGGACGGGTAGAAATGCACGGCGCCGCCGCTCACGCAGGGGCGTCCGTGCGGGTCACCGGAGCCCGGGCAGGGGCGGCGCCCCAGTACGGCCCCCGCTGCGTCGACGCCGAGTTGGGGACCGAGCAGGATGCGCAGCGCGACGTGGGCCGCCACGTGCACGTCCCGGTCCCCCGCCCTTGACCTGCAAGAGCAGGCAGGGAGCCAACCCGCTGGGAGTGACGAGTGCTGCGCACCATGCTCAAGTCCAAGATCTAACACTTGGTCATTTTTGCAGGTCAGAGGCATGATGGGGCCGCTCGGGTCAGCAAGTGGTCAGCATCGGGCGCGGAGGTGTCCCGGCTTGCTGACCTGGTGACCGCCACGGCGGGGACCGGGGTGCAGATGCCTGGCTCCCGCTCGGAAGGTTCGCTTCGTGGCTCGACAGCTCGCCTCGCCGTCAGGTGATGTGCCGCAGCAGCGCGGCGACTGCCGGGGGTGCCTCGCCGGTAGGCCTCGCCACCATGATCTTCCAGTTCGGCGCGTGCCGGTCAAACCGGTACTGGGGCAGATCGGGGAAGCGGGCTGCGATCGACTTGGGCATGATGCAGATGCCCAAGTCGTTGCGGACCAGTTCGGCTGCCGCGACGATGTCGTTCACCTCGAATGTCGTGCTGCGGTCGACGCCTGCGGCACGGAAGGCCCGATCGACCGCGTAGCGGATGGCCCAGCCGGGTGTGAAGTCCACGATCGGCAACCGGGCGACATCGGCGAGTCGGACCTCGCCGTTCGGTGTCGTCCCGGCGATGACCCGCCGGGACGACACAACCAGCACCATCTCCTCGCGGGACAGCAGCCGGGTCGTCAGTCCTCGCTGCTGCTGGCGGTCGAGCGCCACCACGGCCAGATCCACCGTGCCCTCGCGCAGCGCCTGCCGGATGTCGGCCACCGCCGCCTGCCTCAGTTGGACCACCACACCTGGGTGCTCCGCCCGCAGCGCGGCCAGGGCGTGGTGGAGACCCGCCCAGACCCCCTGCATTGTGCCGACCGTCACCCGCCCGCGCAGCTGTCCCTGTACGGCGTCGACCGCCTCCCGTGCCAGTTCGGCGGCGCGGAGCGCCGCGCGTGCGGCGGGGACGAACGCCTCGCCGGCCGGTGTCAGGGCGACGCGGTGCGTCGTGCGGTCGAACAACGGCGTGCCCAGCTCGCGTTCGAGGCCCCGGACCGTGCTGGATACGGCGGACTGGACCACGTGCAGCCGCCTTGCCGCCGCCGTGAACCCGCCCGCATCCGCCACCGCGACGACGACCTCCATCTGCCGCAGATCCATCATCCGCTCCCGATCAAACAGCGCTCAGTCCAATACAGAGACGACGATCTCCGATCCTTGCTGCATCGTATGCGGACGACGCCGTCGGTCCGGGGCCGGCTCATGCTCCTTCAGGCACGCGCTCCGGCACTTTCAGACGCGGACCGGCGGGATCCTTCAGGCGCGGACGAGCGGGGTGTCGACCAGATGCTCGGCCAGGAACCAGGCCTGTAGTTCCCCGGTCCTGATCACCTGTGAGACCAGGAGATCGTTGGTGCCGTCGTCACCCAGCTCACCGGTCCGGGCGGCGGCGTCGTGGGCCTCGACGAGGATGGTCTCGTGGGCTTCCAGCAGCCGTGACAGCATCGCCGGCACTTCCTCCACTCCGTCCGGAGGCCGCGGGATCGATGTGATCTCCGCGACGTGCCTGGGGTCGCCCACCGCGACGCCGCCCAGGGACTGGACGCGTTCGGCGATGGTATCGACGATTTCCAGCTGCTCCCCCGCGTGCTTGTCGAGGACCAGGTGCAGTTGGTAGAAGGTGGCGCCGCGCATCAGCCAGTGATGCTTCTTGTAGAGGCCGTAGAGGATCTGAGTGTCCGCCAGGACCTTGTTCAGGCGCTGGCAGGAGTACATCCGCGCCTCGTAGGACAGGCCGATCGGGAACTGCTTGACGGTGCCGAACTCCTGGATCACCTCGCCCCTCTGGTGCAGCCACGGCTGGCTGCTGCTCACGGGCTTGGTACTGGTGGTCATGGTTCGCCTCCTGTGGTGCCGTGCTGTGCGTACCCGAGTGACGCTAGGTGCCCCGACGCGGGGCGCATTGACCGGGAGCGCATGCGGTGGTGTCCGCCAGTGCACAGTGCGCGGTGTCCCGTGCCAAGCGTTCGCTTTCGGGCAAGCCCCCGTGCGCTGGCGGGCACAAGCCTTCGGCCGGCCGATCTAGCCTCGGCAGGACGGCCCACGTCCGTGGAGCCCGAGGAACGAGGAGAGGCAGGCATGAGCGCGAACGAGCAGGCAGATGTGGTGGTCGTCGGGCTGGGGCCGGGTGGTGAGTACGTCGCGGGCACGCTGGCCGAAGCCGGGCTGGACGTGGTGGGGGTCGAGGCGGAACTCGTCGGGGGCGAGTGTCCGTACTGGGGGTGCGTACCCAGCAAGATGATGATCCGGGCCGGGAATCTGCTCGCCGAGGCGGGCCGGGTGCCCGCCCTCGCCGGCGAAGCGGCCGTGACTCCGGACTGGGGCAGGGTAGCCGGGCGTATCCGCGGCGAGGCCACTGACGACTGGAACGACCAGGCCGCCGCCGGCGAGGGCGGGCACCCGGCCCGCCTCGGCGAGCAGATTCCCGGCCCGGATCA
>NZ_JBEXPH010000035.1:0-54028 GCF_040611955.1 Streptomyces sp. NPDC006510
CCCATCCGCATACCTCACACACCACGGAATACAGCCATTACGGCGAACGCGTCAGGGACTTCGAGAAGGTTCACCCCAACGGGCCGAAGTCAGTAACTGCGTCAGCACGATCCTTGCCTGTCAGTACGCGCACGGTGTCGCCGGCCACCAGCCATGACACTGGCCCAAGGACCAGGAGAACACCGGCGACCGCGAGGGGCACCCCGGCCGCGAACACAAGCGCAGACCGATTGCACCTCGCCCATGCGGCAATGCGACGCCAACTCACCAATTTCCCCCCGGTTGCCCCAACCCTACTGCGCCTCATGGTCGCTACACCGTGGGAGGCCAGGAACATGCGCAGTCACATTGTCAAGCCCCGGGTTTCGTGGAGACTGAGTTAGGTGGTTTTCTGGAGTGACGCAGGAGGTTCGGCCGCGAGGTAGTGGGCTGCCTCGTGCTCGGCAGGGGTGACGTGGCCGAGTTCGCCGTGGAGGCGGCGCTGGTTGAACCAGTCGACGTACTCGGCGGCGCCGACCTCGACGTCGTTGACGCCGGTCCACGGTCCCTTGTTGCGGATCAGCTCGGCCTTGAACAGGCTGTTGAACGCCTCGGCCAGGGCGTTGTCGTACGAGTCGCCCTTCGAGCCGACCGAGGCCACGACGTCCTGCTGTTCCAGGCGTTCGGTGTAGCGAATGGCACGGCATTGAACGCCGCGGTCGGAGTGGTGTATCAGCCCGGTCAGATCGCCGCTGGCGTGCCGGCGCCGCCAGATGGCCATCTCCAGGGCGTCCAGGGCGAGGCCGGTGTAGAGGGAGGTGGCGACCTGCCAGCCGACGACCATGCGAGAGAAGACGTCGATGACGAAGGCGGCGTAGACCCAGCCGGAGAAGGTTCTGATGTAGGTGATGTCGGCCACCCATAGCTGGTTCGGTGCACTCGCGGTGAATGCCCGCTCGACCAGATCAGCCGGCCTTGCCGTCTCGGGCGCGGGGCGGGTGGTGCGCGGGCTCTTGGCCCGGATCACGCCACGCAGTCCGGCCCGGCGCATCAGGCGCTCGACCGTGCAGCGGGCCACCTCGTGCCCCTCGCGCAGGAGGGCGGCGTGGACCTTGCGGGCCCCGTAGACGCTGTAGTTGGCCTCGTGGATCCGGCGTATCTCCTCGGTGAGGTGCTCGTCTCGCAGGCTGCGGGCCGAGGACGGGCGGGTGCGGGCGGCGTAGTAGGTGCTCGGCGCGATCGGTGCGTCCGTCTCGGCGAGGACGTCACAGATCGGCTGGACGCCGAACAGATTCTTGTACCGGTCGATGTAGGCGACCTTCATCGCAGTGGACGGTCCAGCTCCGCGGCGAAGAAAGACGCCGCGGCCTTCAAGATGTCGTTGGCCCGCTTCAGCTCGGCGATCTCCTTCTTCATCGCCTTGATCTGCGCGGATTCCTCCGTGGTTGTCCCCGGCCTCTGCCCGGAGTCGATCTCGTCCCGCTTGACCCAGTTCCGCAACGTCTCGGCCGAGCCGATACCGAGCTTCTGGGCGACCGCCCACACCGCAGCCGACTCGTTCGGGCAATCACCGCGGACCTCGGCGACCACACGGACCGCTCACTCACGCAGCTCAAGGGGACAGGAAGAAGGGCGTGCCATGACTCAATCCTTTCACGGAATCGAGTCTCCATTCGAGCCGGTGCGGTTCAATTTAATGGCTGATCTTGGTTGTTGAGGTTCAGTTGTTGGCCGGGGTGAGCCGGCCCTCGAAGGCGATCTGGAACGCGTTGAGGGGTGCCTTCCAGCGCATGGTCCACCTCTTGCGGCCCTTCCCCGTCGGGTCCAGGCTCATCAGCGCCATGTAGACGCAATTGAGGGCGGCGGCCTCGTTGGGGAAGTGTCCGCGGGCCCGTACGGCCTTGCGTATGCGGGCGTTCACGGACTCGATCGCGTTCGTCGAGCAGATGACCTTCCGGATCTCGACGTCGAAGGAGAGGAAGGGAACGAACTCTGCCCAGGCGTTCTCCCACAGCTTGATGACCGCCGGATACTTCCAGCCCCAGGCTTCCTGGGACTCCCCGAACCGCTCCGTCGCCGCGTCTTCGTTGGGTGCGGTGCAGACGGGCCTGAGGGCCTTGGCGACCTTGTCCCAGTCCTGGCGGGCCGCGTAACGGAAGCTGTTGCGCAGGAGGTGAACCACGCAGGTCTGGACAATCGTTCGAGGCCAAACGGCCTCCACCGCCTCGGGCAGGCCCTTGAGCCCGTCGCAGACGAGCATGAGCACATCGTCCAGGCCGCGGTTCTTCAGCTCGGTGAACACGTGCAGCCAGACTTGGCGCCCTCACCGCCGTCGCCGGCCCAGATCCCCAGGATGTCCCGGGTGCCTTCGACGGTCACCGCCATCACGACGTAGACCGGCCGGTTCGCGACCTGCCCATCCCTGATCTTGACGTTGATGGCGTCCATGAACAGAACCGGACAGACACGGTCGAGTGGCCGGTTCTGCCATTCGGCCATCCCGTCCATTACCTTGTCGGTGATCGTGGAGATGGTCTGCTTGGACACCTCCGCTCCGTAGACCTCGGCCAGGTACGCGGAGATCTCCCCGTGGGTGAGGCCCTTGGCGGACAGGGAAAGCACCATTTCGTCCACGCCGGACAGGCGGCGCTGGCGCTTCTTGACGATCTGCGGCTCGAAGCTGCCGGCGGTGTCCCGGGGCACCCTGACCTCGACCGGGCCGACATCGGTCAGCACGGTTTTCGCACGAGTGCCGTTGCGGCTGTTGCCGTTGTTCTTCCCGGCCGGATCGTGCTTCTCGTAGCCGACATGGTCGGTGATCTCGCCCTCCAGGGCCGACTCCAGCACCCTCTTGGTCAGCTGCTGCAACAGCCCACCCTCACCGGTCAGCTGCAGGCCCTCGTTGCGGGCCCGGTCGACCAGCATCGCGACGAGCTGTTCGTCCGACGCGGCCGACGGCACCGCACCACCGCCCGGCTCCTCGACGGACTCGTGCTCGATCGTCGTCTCGCTCACTTGGCGTCTCTCCTTGATCAGCAGATCCGCCGTTGATTAGAAACTCCCGGGTCGGCTGAACGTCATCGGTGTTGGGGCGATTGTCATGTGGCCGGGGTGCGAAGTAGCTACGGTGCGAGGACGCCGACCACCGCGGAGAACGGGACATGCCGCTGCTCCTTGTCGTCCACCACGAGCTGCGAGTCCTTCGAGCCTGGCGTGATCGGCCGCCACGACCGGCCTTCGGCCCGCGAGTAGTCGACCACGCCGTCGTAGAGTTCGGCCCGCAGGATCGGGATCTCGTCCTCATGCCGGGCCCTGAGCCCGACCTTGCTGCCCCCTTAGCATGCAAACTTCCTTATCCGACCGGGCTGGCCGACGGCAAACCAATAGAGCAACTGCATTGGCCTGGCGGAGGCCCCCGACTCTGTGACCTCCCTCACCCGCACATTCGCGGCCAACTCCGCCCGCCTGGCCCGCCCGCTCCGTGAGCGCCCCTACCTGTCGTAGCTGACCACGGCGCGGCTGCCGGGCGCGCGTCGCCGACGATTCGTTCCTGTCCGGCTGAACCAACCGGAGAGGCATCTCGCTTTCGATCTGCTGCCGATGAGCAGAGCACCCGCGGTGTGTGATCGCGCTACCAGGGGCGGGTGATCGTGTTGGTGTCCAGGGAGACCGATCCGTCGCGGGCCAGGGTCTGGCCGTTGACCGTGACGCCGGTGGTCACCGTGATCGAGGTCGCGGCCAGGAACCTGCCGGCCAGGATGCTGTCAGTACCCAGGGTGCCTGAACTGCCGATCTGCCAGATGATGTTGCGGGCCGTGGCTCCGTTGACGAGGAGCACGCCGCTGGCGGTGGCCGTCGTCAGGGTTGATCCGATCTGGAAGACCCAGCGGGCGTTGCGGTCGCCCTGTGCGTCCAGTGTGAGCGTTCCGGTGAGTCCGATGGAGGTGGCGGCGTTGTAGACGCCGGGGGTCAGTGTGAGGCCGCCGATGTCTCCGGAGATGGTGGCGTCGGGGATCTGGGCGGCGGCGTTGTTGTAGGTGGCGACCAGATCGGCGTGGGCCGCGGTGGCTGCCGCGTCGGAAATGTGGATGGTTCCGGTGACCTGGCCGGGCGGGAACCCGGTGACGGACACTCCGGGGCTCGCTCCCAGGTCGCCGGTGACACTGGTGGCGCCGGTGTTGGTGACTGACGCTCCGCCGAGTACCGCGAAGCTTCCCAGATACGTGTAGGCGTTCGTGGCGGTTGTGGTGCCGCCGAGGGTGGTGATGGAGACGTCGGCCGGGCCGAGGGCGCCGGCCGGTACCAGGGCGTCGATCTCGGTGTCCGAGGCGATCCGGAAGGAGGTGACGGGTGTGCCGTCGAAGGTGACGCCGGTGGTGTAGGAGAACCCGGTTCCGGTGATGACAACGAGGTTGCCGCCCCCGACCGGCCCGGAGTCGAGGGTGACGACAGTGAGGGACGGCGGGGCGAGGTAGGTGTAGGTGACCGTGTCAGCGATCCCGCCTCTGGTACGCACGGTGATCGTCACCGGGCCTGCGGAAGCCGCCGTGGGGACAGTCACCGTGAGCTGGCTGTCGGAGTCGACAGTGAATGCGGCGGCCTGCGTACCGAATCGGACTTCGCTCGTGGTGTAGAGGTTGAGGCCGGTGAGGATCACGGTGTTGCCGCCTGCCAGGGACCCGGCGGGAGGCGGGGTGATGCGGAAGATGGGCGGCGGCAGGTAGTAGAAGGTGCCGACCCCCGTCCCTCCGGGGGTGGTCACGGAGACCGGGGCGGCGCCGTTGCCGGAGGGGGTGACGGTGGCGGTGGTGGTGTCGCTGACGACCGTGAAGCTCGCAGCCTTGCGGGCGCCGTAGCGCACGGCGGTGGTGCCGGTGAAGTGGCTGCCGGTGAGGGCCACTGCGTCGCCGCCGCCGGTGGAACCCTGGTTCGGTGAAACGGGCATGGGAGTGCTCCTTGGGACGAATCGCAGAGCCACCCTGCGGCCCGTCGGCCGCGATCGACCGTGCGACCAGACTGGAGCCCGGATGGCTCGGGGAGACCCAGGGCCAGCGGATGGGGCTCGGACCAGTCAGAACGGTGCAGCGGCGGACGATGCCGCGAGATCGCTCGGCTACGGCTGGAACGTCATGCGTCGAACACGTCCGTGACCACGGGAGGGACCGAGCTACACGGGCGCCTCGCGCGAACACCGACCAGATTCCCGCATACGAGGACCATCAGCGAGCAGGCCAGTTGTCGCGCTCCCCGGAGAGGGATGGGCGGCCCACCGGTTCAGGCCCCAGTAGCCCATACAGCTGACATATTTGGCAATCACCTTGTCAAAAAGTCAGCCAAATGCCTGAGCGCACAACTGATCAGGCCCCAACGGTGCACCACCGACACGCGCCACGATGCGCCCCCGCTGGAGCGAGTCACTCACTGCCCACACCGAGGCCGTGGATCCGCTCCCAAGTGAGCCCTGAGAACGCCCGATTCATCGGCCTCGCCGTTGCTTCCGTCCCACTCGATCGAGTGGGTGGGATCAATGGGTGGTTGCAACATCCCAGGTAGAACGGTTGCCGGAGGTGTTGCAGGGTGGCGAGGATCGGTCGTCCGGGGTTGTCGGACGAGCAGAAGCGTGACGTGTGGCGACGGTGGCGGGACGGGCAGTCGCTGAGCGAGATCGGGCGGGCGCTGGGGAAGGTCCCTGGGCCGATCCATGGGGTAATCGCAGCGAACGGTGGATATGCCCCGGCTGCCCGCACGAGATCCGACAGGGTGCTGTCGTTGGCGGAGCGGGAGGAGATCTCCCGTGGTCTGGCTGCCGGTGATTCCTTCCGGCAGATCGCGGCCCGACTCGGCCGGGCTCCCTCCACGGTCAGCCGTGAAGTGCCGTCATGGCGGGCGGGAGAAGTACCGGGCCGCCCGTGCCGACGAACGCGCCTGGGGCAAGGCGCGGCGCGGGCCCTGACCCCGGGTTTTGGACACCGGAGACACTCGGATCTTGATGGTCCAGGAGAACGGAGTCCCCGTGGGGATGAAGCACTACCCCGCCGAGTTCAAGGCGGACGCAGTCGCGTTGTACCGGTCCCGTCCAGGAGCGACGATCAAGTCGGTCGCCACCGACCTCGGAGTGAACCGCGTCACCGCCAGGCTGCTGCGCCGCAGCAGGTGCGGAGTGGGAGCCGGAGCGACGCCAGCATTCCCGGCTCGGCCAGCGATCCCCGATCGCTTACGAGAACACCTTCCAAACAACATCAACTACCCTGACCCGAACCGCATAGACGTGTTCAAGATCCGGGGTCAAGGCCCTCAGTTGCCCGGACGCCCGTCCGCACAACTCGCCGACTCGCACCGCCACGTAGGTATGCAACACCGCCCCCGCACCGGTTCGGTGTTGCGGGGGCGGTGCGTTGTTGTCACCCTTTCGGGAAGTCCCTGGCTTTGATCTTCGCCATCCGCCCGTCGGGGTGGTGCCAGACGATGCCTTCGCACCCGTTGGCTTCGGCCAGGGCCACGACGGTGCTACGGATGCCGTCGAACGTCAGCTCCAGCACCTGGACGTGCTGCGCCGCAGCGTGCTCGACAAGCCTGTGAACGTCGCCGCCCTCGGGATTTCCGTTCACCTTCGGGCCGATCAGCTCGAAGGTCCCGGCGGTCCACTCGCCGGGGCCGGTCGCCTGCAGGGCCTCTGCGTGGAACTTGGCGAATGACGACTGGCCTATTGGCTCCCAGCCGATGGTCTTGCCGGTCTCGGTGTCGGTGGACAGGGCTACGTAGTTCGGCGGCACCGGTTTACGGGGCTTCACCTCACGACGCGCCCACCACTTGCCTGCTTCGTCGAGCATCACGCAGGTGCCGTCGTACTTGCGGGTGGCCCGCCCTTCACCGGTGACCACCCATTCGCAGCCGGGCGTCACCTTGGGCAGGACGTGCGCGGGGTTGTTGTCGAAGTCGCGGACGAACACAGTGGGAATCTTCTGCATTCCGGGATCCTGTCCGTTGACCGGCCCGCGTGCATCGGAATTTCGTTCACGGTGCGCTCCGCTGCTCAGATATCGAGGTCCGTCGGCAGCGCAGGAGGGGTCGCAACTCGGGGGCAGGTCCCGGGCCGTGACGCACCCGTTCTTCGGTCATGGCCGATGGGCGGCCAAGGCGGGCCCCGCGGGCGCGCGCGGCGTCCAGGCCCTCGTTCGTGCCCTGGGCGATGAGCTCGCGGATGAACTCCGCCGGGGCGGCGAAGACGTTGAACACGAGTCGGCCGCCCGGCGTCGTGGTGCCGGGCCCACTGAGCGTTCGGTCCGCTGATTGATGCTTGGTTCCAACCTCGACGCCACGACGGAGCGAGAGAACACGACGTTCCGGGGCGTGGCCGTCTCGGCTGCGCCTGTCAGGGCGACGCCTGCCCGCCTGCCGCAGGGTCGGTGCACAGTTGGGTGCGCAAGGTGGCGTACGCCCACTCCTCCCACGCGCCGGGGGTCCAGCCGCGGTCGTGGACGAAGACCAGGTACAGCTGCGGGCTGAGCAGGCCGAAAAGCAGGTCCGCGGCCCTCTCGACGCCGACGCCGGGGTGGACGTCGAGCTTGCCGGCCAGTGCTTCGGCCGCAGCGTGCTGCACGGTGTAACGCGGATCGGGACCGTCGGGCCACTGTGCGGCGATCTCCGGGTCGGTGGCCGCGGCGGCCGCGATCAGCGGCATGATCGGGGCGACCCGGGCGAGGATCTCGCCGGTGCCGTGAACATGTGCGCGCAACTGGTCGGCTGCGGTGTGCGCGGCGCACGCGGCGCGGAACCACTCGCGATCCATGGTGGCGATCGGCTCGACGTCACCGGCGATGGATGCGTCGATCACGTCCTTGAACAAGGTGCGCTTGTTGCGGAAGACGAAGTAGATGGTCTGAATGGCCACGCCCGCCCGGTCTGCGACCTCCTGAAGGCTCGTGACTCCGTAACCCTGGGCGACGAACAGCTCCCGCGCCGCCTCGATGACCTTCTCGCGGGTCCGGCGCGAGCGCTCGGCCCGTTTGTCCGGCCGCTTGACTGCATTCATACCGGGAGTCTATATCTAGAGTTCATCACTAGAGTTCGACTCTAAGTTCTTGGAGGGGCGATGAGCGAGCCGTCGGCCGCTGTACCGCAGAACGAAGAAGGTGCCCGGTCAGAACGCGATCAGGAGGAGGCCGTCCGCCGCGAGCTGGAGGGCTACTACCGAGCCGGAAAGCCGCCGTGGGACACGGAGGTGACGCCGCCCGAGCTGGCGGCCATGGTGGAGGGGGACGACGCGCTGCCACCCGGGCGCGCCCTCGAACTGGGCTGCGGCACCGGAACCAACGCCACCTACCTGGCACGGCACGGCTGGGAGGTGGTGGCGGTCGACCTGATCAACCGCGCGATCGATCAGGCCCGCAAGAAGGCCGACGCGTCGGGGACGGCCGTCCGGCTGCTGTGCGCGGACGCCACTCGGCTCGATGAGGTGGACGCGCCCGGCCCGTTCGACCTGTTCTTCGACCTGAGCTGCTACTGCGGAATCCCCCCGCACCGCCGCGACGCATACGCCGCCGGGCTCACCCACCGCGCCGCCCCCGGAGCGCGGCTGCTGATGTTCGGATACGGCCCCGAGGCGTTCGACGATCCGATCTCCGGTGTCACCGCCGACGAACTGCGCGCCAGGTTCACCGGTTGGGACCTGGTCGAGACCACACCCGGCACGAACTCGGTGCCCACCTTCTGGTTCACCCTGCGCCGCACCGCCGACGCGGAATGAGCAGGCCGGCGACCAGGCACGTGGGACCGGAACAGCGGGGTCGGGCCGCGCTGTGACTTCGAGCGACAGGTGGCCAGCCAGGGGCGCTCGGATCCGCCCTGGTCAGCCCTGGTTGGCCATCGGGGATCCGAACCGCATGGCCGAATCCGATTCGGCAGACCGACGTGCTTCGGCCCCCCGCGCTGCTTCGGCCTCCGCGCTGCACAGGTGCCGTCCTCGCTCCCACTCGGGTCGCTGGATTCCGGTGGCTCAGGTCACCATGCGCTGATGACCGGCGCGTCGGGCTCTTGCTGCCGCCAGGCCCCGCTGAGGCGCGCGAGCCGGTCCGTGGCGGCGATGCCGTGCAGGGACGCGACCTTGCCGTCGCTGACCTCGAACGCCACGGCGCCCACGACCCGGTCATCGATCACGGCGAGGACGGCCGGGGAGCCGTTGACCAGTGCGATGTGGAACGCGGGGGAGCCACCGGCCAGCCGCCGCTTCGCCGGAGTGGGCTTGAAGCCGGCCCGCACGTAGGAGGCTACGCGCTCGCGCGTCTTGTACCGCAGCAGCCGCCTGGCCAGTCCGGCGCCGTCCGAGACCGCCGTCACGTCGTCGGTGAGCAGCGCCACCAGCCGTTCGGTGCGCCCCGACGTAGCGGCGGCGAGGAACTCCTCGACGACCCGGCGCGCGGACGCGGGGTCGGCCTCGCCGCGGCGGCGCTCGGCGGCGACCCGGATCCGGGCGCGGTGGACATGCTGCTGGCTCGCGGACTCGGTGATGTCGAGGATCCCGGCGATCTCGGCGTGGCTGTACGAGAAGGCCTCACGCAGGACGTAGACGGCCCGCTCGACCGGTGAGAGGCGCTCCATGAGGGTCAGTACGGCCAAGGACACCGATTCGCGCTGCTCGAAGGTGTCGGCCGGGCCGAGCATCGGGTCGCCCTCAAGGAGCGGCTCGGGCAGCCAGGCACCGGCCGCGCGCTCGTGGCGCGCCTGCGCCGAGCGGAGCCGGTCGAGGCAGAGATTGGTGACGACCTTGGTCAGCCACGCCTCCGGCACCTCGATCCGTTCACGGTCTGCGGCCTGCCAGCGCAGGAACGCGTCCTGCACGGCGTCCTCGGCGTCGGCGGCCGAGCCGAGCAGACGGTACGCGAGCGAGGCCAGCCGGCCCCGCCCGGCCTCGAACCGATCGATGGCTGCGCTGTCCATGCCGAACAGCCTATGCGGCGCTCACACCGGCCTGGTCGGGCGCGGTGGCCAGGCGGCGCTTGCGCTTCGGCATGCCGAAGGTCGGGTGGACGACGCCCCACCCGGCCCCCTTGAGCACGCCCGACTTGAGCCGCGCGGCGGTCCGGCCGCCCAGGTACCAGGACTTCGACCGGACGTCCCCGTCCACCATCTGGAAGATCGCGTCCCGTCTCCCGAGGCTGATGTGGTTGCCGTGGTACTTCAGCCCGGTGGTCGGGATCTCGCTGCCCGTCAGGCGCGCGATGATCGCGGCCGTTGCCTGCATGTTGGTGAAGCCGGCCGAGGCGCAGGACATCGGCAGCGGCCGGCCGTTCTCTCCGATGGCGTAGGCGCAGTCACCGGCGGCGTAGACGTCCGGGTGCGAGACCGAGCGCATGGTGCGGTCGACGACGATCTGGCCGGTCCCGGCAACCTCCAGGCCGCTGTCGGCCGCGATGGGGTGCACGGCGAACCCGGCCGACCACACGGTCACCTCGGCCGGGATGGACATACCGTCGGCGGCGATCGCCCGCGTCGGCTCGACGGCTTCGATGCCGGTGTGCTCGTGGACGGTGATGCCGAGCCGGTCGAAGGCCTGGCGCAGGTGGCGGCGGGCCTTCGGGGAGAGCCAGGCGCCCAGCTCGCCGCGGGCGGCGAGTGCGACCGAGAGGTCGGGCCGGGACTCGGCGAACTCGGTGGCGGTCTCGATGCCGGTCAGCCCCTCACCGACGACCAGCACCGTGCCGCCCTCGCCCAGGCCGGCCAGACGCTCGCGCAGACGCAGCGCCGAGGACCGGCCGGTCACATCGAAGGCGTACTCGGCCACGCCGGGGACGCCATGGTGGGCGACGGCGCTGCCGAGCGTGTAGAGAAGCGTGTCGTACGCGAGTTCGCCGTCGCCGTCCTCGCCAGTCAGGGCGACGGTCCTGCGCTCGGGGTCGACGCCGGTGACGCGCGCCAGGCGCAGCCGCACCCCGGTACCGGCGAACACGTCGGCGAGCTTGCGGAACGCGAGGTCCTGGCCGATCGCGAGCTGGTGGAGCCGCATCCGCTCGACGAAGTCGGGCTCGGCGTTGACGACGGTGATCCCGGTGTCGGTGGAGGAGAGCCGCCGGGCCAGGTTTCCGGCGGCGAAGGCCCCGGCGTATCCGGCGCCGAGTACGACGATGCGGTGCTTCATGGCGTTGCTCCTGTCTCGTTCGCGTGCCTCTTGAACGAGACGGCGCCCCGATTGCTGACAGGAGCCGGGTGTGACGCGGGTCACCGAACCGGGATGAGCGGCTGAGCCTTCTTCCAGCCATCACAGCGGCACGTCCAACAAGAGCGGGAGCAGGCACGACGCACAGTAGCGGCCCGTTCCGTCACCATTCACCATCCACCCGTGCACACTGCCAGGAGCTTCCTGCCGCCCTGCGCTTCCGCCGGCCGGCGGAAGCCGGTCGTCGTGCTGGACCGCTTCTGCCCGTAGCACGCCAAGGTCCGTGTCCGGGCGGTCGATCGGCAGGCCGAGCGCGCAGCGTATTTCTACTCCAGCAGCTTTTTCCGGGTGCAGTAACTTGCCAACACCCCCTGGGAACGACCAGCTGCCGCAGAGCAGGACAACCGGAGGATCACCCATGCCCCGAGAGGCTCCGTACCTCGCAGTGGCCGACGTGCTGCGCGCCCGGATTGTCGCGGGAGAGTGGGAGATCGGGCAGCGCCTGCCATCCCGGGCACGGCTCGCCGAGGAGTACGGGGTCGGGCGCAACGTCGTGCAGAGGGCCATGGACCGTTTGATCACCGACGGTCTCCTCGAAGGACGCGCCGGCTCGGGAACCTACGTCCGCATGCCGCGCGAGCGCCTACGGCTGGTCCGCTCGCGGCACCGCGAACGCCGGGAGGGCTCTCCCCCATGGCCCGACAGGAGAGAGCGAGGCAGGGCCGACGCCTGGGATTCACACAGTCAGGTACGCGTCCCCGCCCCCGAGGCCATCGCCGAGCGGCTCGCCGTCAGGCCCGGGGAACTCTGCGTCAATACGCATTACGAGTTTCTCGCCGACGGGAAACCGGTCCAGCTTTCCGAATCCTGGGAGCCGATGGCCATCACGGATGGAACGCCGATCGTGCTTCCCGAGATGGGCCCCCTGGCGGGAAAGGGCGTGGTCGAGCGCATGCGCTCCATCGGCGTGGTCATCTCCACTGTGGTCGAGGTTCCGCGCCCGGCTCGTGCCACCCAGGTGCAGGCGAACCTCCTGGGCATCAGCGTGGGGGACCTCGTGCTTCAGATCGAGCGGACCATCTACGACACGGACGGACGTCCGGTGGAAACGGCCGACATGGTCATTCCGGACGTGTGCCGGGAAGTGGTCTACGAGTTCGGCGTCGACCGCCCGTAGTGGTTGAAGCATCAGAGAGACATCGCCAATTCGACAGCAGGGTATCGAATGTCAAAGTCCTCCCGGCTCGGCCTTTTACGCGATCGAGACTTCGGGCGATTGTTTGCCGCCACCGCGCTCGGCCAGCTGGGCGACCGCATCATCTTTCTGGCCCTTCCTCTGGTTGCCATCGCGGCATTGCATGCCGATGAGTTCCAGGTCGGATTGCTGGCCGCGATGACTACGGCAGGCTCGCTCCTGGTCGGGCTGCCGGCAGGTGCGTGGGTGGACCGCATGCGGAAGCGATCGGTGATGATCAGCACGGATCTCGTTCGCGCGCTGGTCCTCTTGACGATACCGGTGGCCTGGTGGGCAGGCCTTCTCGCTATCTGGTGGCTCTACACAGTTGCCCTGGTTCATGGAGTGTTGACTGTTTTCTTCGATGTCGCATACGTCAGCTATCTCCCTCACTTGGTCGGACGTAGAAATCTTGTGGAGGGGAACTCGAAACTGTCGGTAATACGCTCGGTGACCAGTATCAGTGGGCCGACGGTGGCAGGTCCGCTGGTCGGCCTGGTTGGAGCCCCTGCGACGCTGTTGGCGAGTTCGGTCGGGATGGCCATGTCGGGGCTGCTTGCGAGCACGATCCACAAACGTGAGCAGAAGCCAAAATCGAGTGAGCGCCCGCAGCTGGGTCGAGAGATCAAGGACGGATTGAAGTTCGTCCTCAAGTCCCCCGTCCTGCGTGCCATCCTGCTGGGGGACGCGATATTCAATCTCTTCTTGGTCATGTATCAGACCATGTTGCTGGTCTTTCTGGAGCGGGAGACAGGCCTTCAGTCCTTTGGCATTGGCCTCATTCTGTCAGGAATGGGTTGTGGTGCCTTGCTGGGCGCACTGTTGGCAACCACGGTGGCGAAGCGGTTCGGGCACGGTCCGGTCATCTGGCTCGCGTCGCTGGTCACTTGTCCGTTGACCGTCCTCATGCCATTGGCCCGAACGGGTTGGAGCGTGTATGTGGCTGCGATCGGGCTCGCGGCTCTGTCGCTGGGCGGAGTCGTCCGCGTGGTGGCTCAATCAAGCTTCCAACAGGCCCTGACACCGGACCGGCTTCTGGGCCGGATGAGTGCAACAGCTCGGTTCGTGGCCTGGGGCGGCATTCCTCTCGGTGGCCTTTTGGGGGGAGCCTCGGGCTCTGTGCTCGGGGCAACGGGCACCTTGTGGATCGGTGCAGCCGGTATGACGCTGAGCGTCCTCCCCAACTTGCTGTCACCGCTTCGAACAATGCGCACGTTGCCCACGGAGGGGCCCCCGAGTTCGCGCACTGAGGCTTCACACGTGGCTGACAACCAGACACGCATGCGTGACCTGTGGGGCGAAGGGTCTTCACCCGCGCACGAAGTCGGTGCGGCCGAAAGGGACGACGCCGGCGGATCGGTCGGCAGGTGAAAAGTCGCTCCATGACCTCTCGCCCGCACCTTCTCGGCTCGGAAGGGGCGGCAGCGGTCGTACGAACTAAGACCTCTCACACGGGAGTTGGTCGCCGCTCTGAACTCCGCCGTCACGGTGGAACAGCTCGGTGACACCATCGCGCCGATCGATTACCCGGCCTGATCGGAAGCGGGGCCTTCGCGCGGGCCTCTGCGGGCCTGGCGGACGCACCACCTGTGGGGACGTCGGCGCCTGGAGCAAGTGCGGTGCTGGTGGCTGCCGAACAGCCACCGCAGTGAAACCCGCTCGACCTGGTTACCTCCACGAAGAGATCATTGGGTATGGAGTTCCTCTGCTACCACCGCGACCGGCCCGGCTCCGTAGCGCTGCGCGACGAGCTGTTGGAAAGGCATTGGTCCTATATGGACCGGTACGCAAAGGAGATGATCGCCCGGGGCCCGACGCTCGCCGACGACGGCGACACACCCACCGGCAGCGTGCACATCGTCGACCTGCCCGATCCCACCGCTGCCCGCGCATTCGCCTTCGACGAGCCGAACTACCAGGCCGGTGTCTACCGAGACGTGCTTCTGCGACGGTGGCACAACACAATGGGGCGCACCATGTGGGACTTTCCCGGCGGCCGGACCGGCGGCAGCCGGTATCTGGTGCTCGGCCTCGGTACGGGGCCGGCCGCCGACCTCGCGGTGCCGCCCGACCAGGACGGGCTGATCGCGTACGGGCCGCTGCTGTCCGACGACGGCGCCACCTGGCTGGGCACGGCGGTGTTGGTCCGGGCGTCGGACTCGGAGACTGCACGCGCCGTCCTGACTCCGGACCGGTACGACTGCGTCGAGGTGCACAACTGGCAGTTCGGCGGGCGGCCGTCGTAGCCGAGGGCGTTCGGCCGACGCTTCCGCCGAAGCCCCTTCGGATCGCTCAGCGTCCTTCCCTGAACCCGCGGGCATCGTGGTCCCTGTCTCCTGTCGCGGGGCCCGGGTGCGGGGGGGGCGGGGGGGGCGGTGTGCCGTACCCCCCCCCCCCCCCCCCGCCCCCCCCCCGCGCGCGGCGCGGGGCACAAGGCGAACGCCCCCCACCCCCCCCCCCCCCCCCGCCGGGGGGCTGGGTGGCCCGTGTCTCCTGCCGCCGCCCCGCTGGGGGGGCCCGCGGCAGGGGGCAATGCGGCTATGCGACGAGCGCGGCGGGCTCGCGCAGGTGTGCAGCCGCCGTCCGCCATGCGGTGGTCACCGCGGTGTGGGCCCGTGCCGTTCGGATGGCGCGGGCGCCGGTCAGCTCCAGTGGCGCGCCCACGTGTACGTGGAGGTCCGGTCGGCGCAGAGGTGCTGTGACCAGGCCGGCGAGCTGCTTGGCGGTGCTGCCCGAGGTGATCCGGCGGGCTCCGGCCTGGCCCACGGGTACGACGGGGGCGCCGGTGCGCTCGGCGAGCCGGGCCAGGCCGCTGCGGAAGGTGCCGGGTGCCGCTTCCGCGGCGTCCCTGCGGCGGGGCAGGCCCCCTTCGGCGTAGATGAGGACCAGCCGTCCCTGCTCCAGGACTTCTGCCGCGACGTCCAGTGCGGTCGCGGCGCGCCGGTCTCCGCGGAAGACGGGGATGTGTCCTTCGCGGGCGAGCGCGCGGCCGAGCAACGGGACGCGCCACAGCCCTGCGGCCGCCATGATGACCGGCTCGGCACCGAGGCGGTGCAGCGCGGCGATCACGATCGCGGGATCGGCCAAGGATGTGTGGTTCGCGGCGATGATGCTGCCCGGTGCGAGTTCGGCGCCGGGGTCGGTGGTCACCGACAGGCGGCCGACGGTGGGCACCAGGATGTCGGCGATGCGGCTGAGCATGAACGGTCCCCCGGTCTCGACGATGTCGGTCTTCATCGTCGAGGGAAGGCGCCGACCGGGGCGTGAGTCGTCGTACTCATCTTCTCGGCAGGCTCATCAGTGCGGAAGGCGCGGAGGATACGGAGGCGAGTGCCGTGGGCCAGTCCCCTGAAGTGAGTGGCGGACCGCCTCGTACCGTGGATCCTCGGCAGCCGGAGTCCCCGGTCGTTCATGATCGGGAGCGCCTCGGCATGGCCACGCTGGCCCGACGGTGGGCTGGTTCGGTGGCACCGTTCTTGGTGAATGCCCAGAGGGCGAGTGCGAGGCTGCCGAATCCGGCGCCCAGTATGCACACCGCGTTCCAGCCCGCCGCGGCGTACAGGGTTGTCGCGGCGAGGGCTCCGATGGCGCTTCCGATCGAGTAGAAAACCATGTAGCCGCCGATGAGGCGGCTGCCCGCGTCGGGGTGCAGCGCGTGGATCAGGCTCTGGTTGGTGACGTGTACGGCCTGTACGGCAAGGTCGAGAAGGACCACTCCGGCCGCGAGGGCCCACAGCGAGTGCTGGGTGAGGGCGAGGGGCAGCCACGAGAGGGTCAGCAGGGCCAGGCCGAAGCCGGTGGTCCGGTTCGCGTGGCCGCGGTCGTTGAGGCGGCCTGCGACGTTCGCGGCAAGGGCTCCAGCCGCGCCGAGCAGCCCGAACGCGCCGATCGCGGTCGACGGCAGAGACATGGGTGGATCGCTGAGGACCAGAGTGACGCTGCTCCAGAGGGTGCTGAAAGCGGCGAAGACGAGGAGCGCGAACAGTGCGCGCAGACGTGGCAGGCGTTCGCACGCGAACAAGCGGACGGTGGAGGTGAGCAGGCGCCCGTATCCCAGCGCGGGCGCCGGTGTGCCGCGCGGCGGAATGACGCGGTGGAGTGCGAGGGCTGCGGCGCAGGTCAGTACTGCCGAGGCGAGGTAGACCGAGCGCCAGCCCGCGAGGTCGCCGAGCAGTCCGGAGACGGTCCGGGCGAGCAGGATGCCGGTGACGACGCCGCTGGTGACGACGCCGACCACGCGGCCGCGGCGGGCGGGCTCCGTGAGGGAGGCGGCGCAGGCGACCAGGGACTGTGTCACGACCGCGAGCAGCCCCACGGTGGCCATCCCGGCGAGGAGTGTCGTGGTGTTGGTGGCGGTTGCGACGAAGAGGAGCGCGGTGGCCAGCAGGAGCAGTTGTGCTGTGATCAGGCGTCGGGGGTCGAGCAGGTCGCCGAGCGGAACGATGAGCAAGAGGCCGAGACCGTATCCGATTTGCGTGAGGGTGACGATGGTGCCGAGCGCGGCCGGGGAGATCGCGAACTCGTTGCCGAGGGCCACCAGAAGCGGCTGGGCGAAGTAGACGTTGGCGACCGCGGTTCCGCAGGCGACCGCGAACAGTGCGGTGGCGCTGCGGGGCAGTACGGCGGCGGGTGTCGCCTGGTGCATGGTTGGACCTCCGGAGGTTTGGTTGCATGTTGCTACCTGAGACCGTAGAGGCGACTGGTAGCATGTTGCAACCACAATGAAATGGCCGGTTGACTGCGGAGGAGGACACAGTGGTGAAACGGACCCGGTTCGACGACAGCGACTGCCCGGTCGCGCGATCGGTCGACGCGATCGGCGACTGGTGGTCGCTGCTGATCGTGCGCGACGCCTTCGACGGAAGCCGGCGCTTCGGCGAGTTCCAGCGCAGTCTCGGGGTGGCCAAGAACATCCTGAGCGCCCGGCTGCGCACCCTGGTCGCGGGCGGAATCCTGGTCTCGGTACCGGCGCCCGGCGGCGGCGCCCACCACGAGTACGAGTTGACGGACAAAGGCCGGGAACTCTTCCCCGTCATCGTCGCGCTGCGCCAGTGGGGCGAGGCACGGTTCTTTGAACCCGGCGAGCCCCACTCGGAACTGACCGATCGCCGCCACGGTCTCCCTTTGCTCCCGCTGGAGGTCCGGGCGCACGACGGCCGGCCTCTCACACCGGACGAGACGGTCGTCACCAAACTCACCGACGCCGCGGCACCCCACCCTCCGCCGGACCGGTGAGCGCATACCGCCCGTACCGCCCGGCCCGGACGCGGAGCCCTGCCTGTCGTACCCACCCGGGTCCAACCGGTACGCGACATGGACCGGTCCATCGACGCCGTGAGCTCGGGCCGACGACGGCCTCGGCCTGCTCACCGCGCTCGGAATCGAACGAGCTCACGTGGTCGGATCCTCGATGGGCGGCCTGATCGCCCAGACGATGGCCACGGCCATCAGCCGGGCGGCAACTCGGCGCGGTGATCCTCAGTGGTCCACGCACCGACGTACTCCGCGCACTTCGAGTGCCGGCCCTGATGATTCACGGTCCGGACGACACGCTGACCGAACCCAGTGGTGGGAGGCGCACCACGGAACCGGTGCCCGGAGCGAAGCTCCTGCTGCTCCCCGACAGGGGGCACGACCGTCCCCGCGAACTCTGGCCGGAGATCATCGACGCCTTGGAAACTCGCACTCGCTGAGCGGCTGCGTTGAACGCACGGCCTGGGAACGCCTCCGCCCCACCACCGCAACGGCCGTTCCGATTCCCGCGATCACCAGCCCGATCCCACCGAAGACCAGCGGCAGCAGCCACAGCGAGGCGAACCCGTTGATCCGCGCGTCCTCGGGGGAGTCGGCGCGGTACAGCACCTCGACCCGCTCCCCCTCCTCGTACGACGGTGGATTGGAACCCGTAGAGCTCCGGAA
Organism: Streptomyces sp. NPDC006510; assembly: GCF_040611955.1. NCBI lineage: Bacteria > Bacillati > Actinomycetota > Actinomycetes > Kitasatosporales > Streptomycetaceae > Streptomyces > Streptomyces sp. NPDC006510. Next base: position 18,285 of record NZ_JBEXPH010000035.1, read on the forward strand.
CGTCCTCGGCGTGCCGTCCGCCGAGGTGAACTCGACCACCGGGTACGCCGCGGGCTCGTCGTTCTCCCGCTTCTTGCGGGATGCGCCGTTGTGCCCGTCCCGCCACTCCAGCGCCACCACCGTGCCCGGGGCACGCTCCGCATCCGCCAGGAACGAGACCGACACCCCCGTCAGGATCAACCCGATGACCAGGAACAGTGCCCCGAACGTGATCGCCCCGAACGTGATCCACCTGCGGGCGCCCCGCCCACGTATCTGAACCTGCACCACGTCCCTCTCACTCGTCCGGAGTGAGAGGGACGCTATCCCAAGTACCCCTCCCGGTGAGCCCCGGCCTGTCACCTGCCCCGGCCCCGGCCCCGGATATCGGCCGCGGTCAGGCCTCCGCGGCGTCGGTGCCGACGTCGACGACGGCCCGCTGGATCGCGGCCTCGACCGCGGCGACGACGGTCTGCGTGTCGGCGCCCGTGCCGACTTGACCGGCGAGCGCGGTGATCGCGGCGGTCTGGGCGGCCAGCCGCTTGTCCATGGACCGGATCCGGGCCTGCATGTCCTTCAGGATGGACTGCGGCTGCCACGTCGGATTCGTCGCATGGTCCGCCGCGTCCTTGGGGCCGCCGATCGCGTCGGTCTTCCACACGGCGTCGAAGATGTCGCGCTTGGTGATTCCTGCCATGGGGTCCTCCTCTTGGCCGGAGCCGGGGTTCCAGCTCGCGGGGTGCTTGAGCCGCTCGGCAACGTCGGTGCGGAGCCTGGGCATGGTGAAGCCGCGGGGGTCGACCTTGTCGCTCGACCACTCCAGATGGCCGATCACGGACTTCGCCGACCACTTGTGCGCCCGGCACAGAGCGGCCTGGACGCGGACGATCGCGTCGTACTGGGCGGCCGGCCAGGGGTCCTTGCCGTCGCCGAGGTTCTCGCACTCCCACCCGTAGAACCGCGCGTTGCCGTCGATCCCGTTGCTGTTGCCGCGGGTGGGCGGAGTCGGTCGGGTGCCGTACGACTCGGCTATGACCTGCTCCAACACCTTGGGGTCGCCGCCACCGGCGTGATTCGCGCGGCCCCAGCCGACCATGTGCACCCGGCCGTCCTTGGCGATCATCCCGTGGCACAGCGGACCAGGCAGGTCCGCATAGCCGTCGCGGACCATCCGGACCGTCGCCGCGGTGCCCTTGGTCACGGTGTGGTGCACGATGCTGCCGTGGACCGGGCCCCAAGGGCCCTTCGAATTGCGGTTGTGGGTACGCCAGTTGCCGACCTCGACCACGCGCACGCCCTCGGCGCGCAACGCCTTGAGGACCGCGGAGGCGGACAGAGGAGTAGCCATTCGTTTCCCTTTCAGCCCGAGGTGTACGAGACGTTGCGGACCTTGCCGGAGACTCCGTTGTTCGTGCCGTCGTCGACCGACTCGGCCTTCTCCACCCTGAAGTACGGACCGTGCCCCGTGGTTTCCACCGTCGTCACCGTGTATTTCGTTCCGTTCGTCACCGTCCGCGTGAACGCGGACCGGGTTGCGGTGACGACCATTTCATAGGAGATCCATACCCCCACAATGGCGGCCGGACTCGACCGCGTGGCCGGAGACTGCTGCTCGGACCGTGAACCAGCGCTCGACAGCCGTCTGCAGGGCGGCCGGCTCGGCCGGGGCCGGGCAGGGTGAGCCGCAGGCCCAGGCCACGTATCCGTCGGGGCGCATCAACAGGCCGGAGAGGCCGGCCGGGCCGCTGTCGCGTGCGATGACGACATCGACAGCGTCCTGATCCTTCGCCAGTACGGCTGCCAGTGACTGATCCTCGGTCAGGTCGATCAGCAGCGGCCGTGCGTTCCGGGCGAGTTCGGCGAGCCGGACCTTCCCGTCCCCCGTGATCAGCTCCAGCTCCGGTGCGAAGTAGCCGACCGCGGGGTGCGGATCGGTGATGCCCATCTCGTAGCGCACATCGGTACCCGCGGTGAGGTCGGCGAGGTGCTGGACGACCTCCATGCGGGTGAGCAGCTCGGTGAAGAGCTCGCGCAGGGCCGTGGTGTCGCTGCCCGGTGCGGTGAGCGCGGACTGCGCCTCGGCGTTGAGCACCATGCGGCGGGCGGCCTGGCGGCGCTCGGTGTCGTAGCTGTCGAGCAGGCCGGCCGGGGCGGTGCCGCGCAACGCGGCGGCAAGCTTCCAGCCGAGGTTGGCGGCGTCCTGCAGGCCGAGATTCAGCCCGGGACCGCCGCCGGAGGTATAGACGTGGGCGGCGTCGCCGACGAGAAGGACCCGGCGGTCGCGGAACCGGTCGGCGACCCGGGTGTTGCCGCCGTTCAGCCGCCGCAGCACATGAGGGCCCGCTCCGTCCGGCGGGCCGAGCGGCAGGTCGACACCGAGGACCCGGCGGATACTCGCCTCCATTTCGGCCAGGGTCATCGGCTCGTCCGTCGCGGGCTGGTCCCACTCGGTGGTGCTGACCAGCGGCGGCCGGCCGGGGAACGGCGCGTAGGAGAAGCCGCCCCGGTCGGTGCGGTGGGGCAGGAAGGGCAGGACCGGTCCGTGGCCTGGAACGGTGAGGGCGCCGTTGACCGGGTCGACCCAGTTGGCCGGGACGGTGGCGTGGGCGGTGCGGTTGGTGCGGCGGTCGTAGCTGACGCCGGGGAACCCGATCCCGGAAAGCTTGCGGATCACGCTGCGCGCGCCGTCTGCGCCGACCACGTAACGGGCGCGGAGCTGCTGGTCGCCGTCGGGGCCGGTGACATCGAGGGTGACGGCCTCCTCGTCCTGGGCGACGGATCCGACCCGGTATCCGCGCCGCAGGTCGACACCGAGTGTGCGGGCGCGCTCCTCCAGGACCTCGACGATGCGGTGCTGCGGGGCGGCCAGGCCGAAGACCGGACTGGCGTCCAGCAGGCCGAGATCGAGGCCCATGGCGGCGAACATGAAGTAGGCGGAGTTCGGCTGCGGGGGCTCCGGGCTGCCGCTGAGCGGCTCGTAGAGACCTCGGTGGTCGGCCAGGCGCACCACCTGGCCGAGCAGGCCGTTGGCCTTGGGTTCGGTGCTGGGCTGCGGTAGCTGCTCCAGCACGATCGGGCTGATGCCGGCCAGGCTCAGTTCGCAGGCGAGCATCAGCCCGTTCGGGCCGCCTCCCACGATGATCACGTCGGCTGTCACGGTCGTGCCTCCTTGGTGCGGACGGGAAAGTGCGGTGCCGAAAGGACGGTGGTCGCCGCTCTTCGTTACGGGACCGGCAGACCGGCGGCGAGCTGTTCGAAGACCTGGGCCAGGACCGCGCCGAGCGGCGCGGTTTCGTCGGCACGCAGACTGTGCTCAACGGCCACGGCACTTCCGGCCGCGACCACGGCCGCGACCAGCTTCGGGTAGACGTCGAGTTCGGCATCGGTGCCGGTGCGCCGTGCGACGGCCTTGGCCAGCTCCTGCTGGGCGGCGGCGTTGGTCTTGACGATCTCACCGGCCAGCGCGGGTTCGCCCAGCATCAGCCGTACGCCCTCACGCCAGCGCTCGTTCTGCGGTGCGGAGCTCTCCGGCGGTACGAACTGGCCCAGGACGGCGTGGAACAGCGAGTCCCAGAGCGGCTCGCCGACCGGACGGGCGAGCAGGTCGTCGGAGACCCGGAGCATCCGCTCCAGGTGGCCGGCGGCGATCGCCTCGGCCTTGCCGGCGAAGTAGTTACGGAAGGTGCGGACGGAGACGTTGGCCTCGGCAGCGATCTGGTCGACCGTCACATCGGCCCAGCCGTGCAGCACACAGAGCCGGATCGCCGCCTGGCTCAGGGCGACCCGGGTCTCCCGCTTCTTGCGCTCGCGGAGTCCGGGCTGCCCGGTGGTACGTGCCTCGTCTGCGGGTGTCATGCGAGCAGCGTAGAGCAAATATTGCCGCTACGGCAAGATTGCCAGAACGGCAAGTATTTTCAGGTGGTCCGCAGCAGGGGCCAGACGACTGCAGAAATCGCCCCTCGAACAGCACCGCAGCCGGTGACGGAGGCCGAAGAGCAGGCCCAACGAGGTCGGGGACCCGTACGGCGACCGACGCCCCGTTACCGATCCCCGACCCCGCCCTGGCTCAACCAGCTCCGATATCAAGCGAGTTGAGTGGGCGATGGGAGTATCCCCGGAACCGTGCGGCGGACCTCCCGGCCGGTGGTCGAGGGGCAGATTGTGGAACGGCGCCGAAGCCAGGCATGATCGCCCGGGACCTGAGCCCCCCAAGTGGCTTTGCGGAACTGGGGCCGCCAGGCCCGAGCGGACCAGGCCGACCAGCCCGATCCGCTCACCACAGGACCCGCCGCAGAACCGAGGAGTCCACGGTGACGCCCCAAGCGCCTTTCCCGCCCGAGCAGTTGACCATCGTCCCGGCCAACGAGGCCTCCTGGGACGACATCGCCGCCGTGTTCGGCACCACCGACGCGGGCCGCTGCCAGTGCCAGCGGTTCAAGGTCGTCGGCTGGATCCGGCGCGACACCACCCAGCAGCAGCGGACCGAGATGCTGGAGGACCAGACGGCCTGCGGCATCCCGGACGCCACCGGCACATCGGGCCTGGTGGCGTACGTCGACGGCGACCCCGCAGGCTGGGCCGCGGTCCAGCCCCGTACCGCCTACCCCAAGCTGCGCACCTCGCGCGTGATGTGGGCCGGCCGCGACGAGGACAAGGACGACGACGGGGTCTGGGCGGTGACCTGCCTCGTGGTCCGCAAGGGCTACCGGGGCAGAGGCCTGACGTACCCCCTCGCCCAGGCCGCCGTCGCCCACGCCCGCGACCGGGGCGCCCGGGCTCTTGAGGCCTACCCGATGATCACCCACCCGGGCAAGCAGATCACCTGGGGCGAACTCCATGTGGGTGCCCAGCAGGTCTTCGAGGAGGCCGGACTGACGGAGGTCGCCCGCCCCACCGTCCGGCGCTCGGTGATGCGGATCGACTTCTAGGCCGCGCCCGCGGAGCCCTGCCTCCCCCGCGACGCCCGGCACGCGCTCTCGCCGCACCGGGCGCAGTCCCGAGTGCCCGCCGACCCGGGGCGCGGCGCGCCTCGACTTGATAGGCAAGTATTCATTTGCCTATCCTGTGGTCATGGCCGACGACCTCTTCAAAGCTCTGGCCGACCCCACCCGCCGCACCATCCTCGACGAGCTCACGGAGAAATCCGGACAGACACTGTTCGAGATCTGCTCGCGACTGAGCACGAAGCATCGGCTCGACCTCTCGCGCCAGGCGATTTCCCAGCACCTCGCCGTGCTGGAGGCCGCCGGGCTCGTCGAGACCAGGCGGGAGGGCCGCTACAAGTTCCACGACCTGAACACAGCCCCGCTGCGGCAGATCGCCGAGCGGTGGCCCGTGCCCGACACCTCCGAACCGGAAGAGAGCACCTCATGAAGATCCGTCTGACCAGCATCTTCGTCGACGACCAGGCCAAGGCCCTGCGCTTCTACACCGAGGTGCTCGGCTTCGTGAAGAAGCACGACGTCCCCCTGGGCGAGACGGACCGGTGGCTGACCGTCGTCTCCCCCGACGAGCCCGGTGGCATCGAACTCCTCCTGGAGCCCGCCGGCCACCCGGCCGTCAAGCCCTACCGCGACACGCTCGTCAAGGACGGCATCCCGCTCGCCCAGTTCGCCGTCGACGACGTGAAGGCGGAGTACGAGCGCCTGCGCGGCCTCGGCGTCGCCTTCACCCAGGAGCCCCTGGAGATGGGCGCCGTGACCACCGCCGTCTTCGACGACACCTGCGGCAACCTGATCCAGATCGCCGCGACACAGCCGCAGTAGGCGTCCGGCCGGATGCGGCCCGGCCCACCGGACCGGCACCGCATCCGGCGCCCTCAACGCCGTCATACGCGACATCGGCCTCCACCTCACGGCGACGACACAAAGCCACGTGATCTACGAGTCGCGCCCGGAGCTCGCACGCCCCTGATGCAACACGACTCAAACCAATTCGGGTTGCGGTTCCGGCTGCCGCACCGGCGCGGCCTTCTGGTCCCACAGTCTGGTGGTCCTTACGTAGCCGTAAATAACCGAGGCCATCGCCAGAATGACCAGTGGTCCGAACACCCACGGCCGATCGGCCATCTCCATCGGCAGATAGCGATATGACACCAGGAGCGCGGCGAAGATCGTTGTGCCGTAGGCGACCAGCAGGATTCCTGACCGGTCCCAGCCACGTTCGAGCGAGCGCAGCGCTGCCTCGATCGTGAGCGTGAACACCACGCCGGCGACGATGTCCGCGCCGTAGTGGTAGCCGAAGCCCAGCGTCGCGCCGAGCGTGGCGATCAGCCAGAACGCGCCCGCGTACTGCAGAACCCGTGGGCCCTTGCGGGAATGAATGAAGATCGCGGTGGCCCACGCCGTGTGCAGGCTGGGCATGCAGTTGCGTGGGGTGATCTCGTCGAACGGCATATGGTGCGGCGCATCGATCGGCGGCGGGGTGTCCGGCCACAGGTTGGCCACCGCCCAGTGCCCGCCGTCGGCGCCGTAGGCGAAGATCGGTCCGACCACCGGGAAGATCATGTAGATGCCCGGCCCGAGGAGGCCGATGACCAGAAAGGTGCGCACCAGATGATGGCTCGGGAAGCGGCGCTCGACCGCCACATGGCGTAGCTGGTACATCGTGACGGCGACCGCGGCCACCGGAAGCTGGGTGTAGACGGCGTCGAGGAACTCGGCGCCGATCGAGCCGGTGGCCGTGACGATCCGGCCCACCAGCCACGACGGGTTGCCCAGCGCTTGATCGGCGGTTGCCACGTACTGGTCGAGCACCGTCGGGCGGGTCTTCGACGTGATGAGCAGCCAGGTGTCGCCGGTCTTGCGGCCGGCCACCAGCAGCAGGCCCAGCCCGACGCCCTTCAGCAGCAGGACACGTTCCCGGCCCGTGCGACGCGTGACAGCGATGACCGCACAGCCCAGAATCACCCACAACGCGCCGTTTCCGAAGGGGTGGCCTTCGGTCACCTTGATGTCGGCCGCCCACCGCACCAGCAAGAAGATGACGTCGATGCCGATCGCGACACCAGCCGCGATGAGCCGTTGCCGCCAGGTGAGCACCACCATCATCAACGCCATGCTCGCGTACAGCAGGAAACCCGACTTGGGGGCGAATATCACCTCTTGCACCTGAGTGGTGATCGGACCTGGCAGGCCGTAGTGACGCGCGGCGATCTCCAGTGCGATGAAGAACCCGAGGGCTACAACACCCGCCGTGGCCCACAGTATTACCCGTGGTCGACGCCACTCGACGGACTTAATTCTGCTGTTTATTCGCGAAAGCACCCGCGATGCTATAGATATCAATTGTTTGGCCGATTTGTTAGATGTTGGCTGTGTAGGTCGCTCTTCGTGCCGGATGGAACGGTTTCCGGTGAAGGGCGGGCGATGAGGGCGATCGCCAGAATTCGATCATGTTATCGGATCGGTGTGGTTGGGTCTGCTGGTCATCGTGGTTCGAAGGCCGGTCGATCCCGGCTCGGTGGTCCAGCGTCTCGGGAATGATCACGAAGCTCCGGGCACCCGGCGGGCATCGCGGGTGACGCGGGCTGCCCAGTGGTTCCAAGGCATGTGCGAAAGGCCGTGAACGGGCAGCCTGGGCAGAGGCGTTGGCATTCCGCCAACACACCGAATGCAACGATCAGTTCTCCCCCGATGCCAAAGCCCGGGAAACCGGTCTCGCATTCGCCATTGCACCCCGGACCGTGGACAAGATCGCCAAGTGCATTCCGTACAGCCACGCGTGCAGCATCACCTCCGCACCGACCCGGCTCGCCATCATCCGTGTCGACCTCAGCCCTGGCAGAGTCTGTGCACCGGCATCAGCCCAAGGCAGGAAGACCCGCCTTGCCCACCAGGACGTTGCAGATTCCCACCAGGGACGGCCAGGCCGACGCTTTCGCCGCATTCCCCGACGACGACGAGCGGCACCCGGGGGTGCTGTTGCACTCGGACGCCTTCGGTGTGCGGCCCGAACCGGAGGAGAGGGCCCGTGAACTGGCCGGGCACGGCTACTACGTTCTCCTCCCCAGCCTCTACCACCAGCACGGCCGTCGAGGTGTTGCGGGGCCCTGCGCTGGAGCCGGTCGGCACCCCGGTCGATACGGATTCCCTGACGTCGCGGGTCCGGCAGTTCGTCGCGGGTCCGGCAGTTCGTCGCGGGGGCGTGGCGAGAGGGAGAGTAAGCAGGTAGGGGGCTTGGGCGGCCAGGACGTTCGCCGGGGGGTGCGAAGGGCTCGGCCCCTCGCCCCTGCGGCCGGGGCGTTCCCTGGCCGCAGGCGAGTTCGCGTGCCTCAGCCCGCAGGGGAGTCGCTGACCTTGCCGAGCGGGCTGATCCGGATCGGCCGGCTGGCGCTCTGGGAGTCCGGGTTATCGGCCGGGAGGGAGCCCGCGGGCCATGCGATGGTGACGGTCTTCGTCTCGTTCGGCGGAGTCACCAGGATCTTGGCCACGCGGACACCGGAGCCACCGGTGTTGTTGACCGGGAACGTGATGTTGAAGGCGGCGGACTCGCCGTCCTTGAGGACGTCGCGCAGGGGCTTGTCGTCGTTGCGTTCCGCGGACACGGTGTCGCCCGAAGCCGTCTTCAGATCGACGCCGGCGAAGCCGCTGATGGTGCAGTCGCGGCCGCCGCCGTTCTTGAACTGGACGGTGACGACGCCCTCCTCCTTGTCGATCGTGTTGTCGACGGCGCTGATCTCCAGCTCGTCGCTGCGGCAGATGCCGCCCGACTGCCCGTTGGAGCCGGTGCCGGCGAGGGTGCCTCCATCGCTCGCCCTGCCGTTGCCGTCGCTGCTGTTTCCGGAGCCGCTTCCCTTGCTGCTGCCGCTGGAGCCCTTGTCCGAATCGCCGGAGCCGCTGTTCCCACCCGTCGAAGTGCTGGAGGAGGAACCGGCGGGCGCCGCGGCCGTGCCGTCGCCGCTGCAGGCAGTCAGCGTGAGGGCGCTGACCAGCGTGAGGCCGGCGAGGAGCGTCGCGCTGGTGTGGGTGAGCTTCATGGGTTCCCCCGTGGTGTGCGTGGTGTCGGTTCGTGGGCCGGCGGCGTGCTCCGTCCGGCTCGGCAACAGACAATCCGTTCCAGGAGCGCAGGCACAAGCGGGAGCGGAGGATCGGGGACGCCGGGACGCCGATATGGGTTTGACCTGCGAGAACAACAACTCCCTGGAACGCGGTGATGGGACGTCCAGATGGCCCCCGCGCCCCTGGGAAGGTCGCGTCGCAGCCGTGCGCGCGCGGAAGCATGTCTGCGCGCGGCGGCATGTCAGTGGGATCGGCTTGGATGTCCTCATGACTGTTCATGATGTTGCCCGATCACTTCCCGACATCCCGGTCCTTCGGGACCTCTGCCGGTCGATGGCCATGGTCGAGGCGGTGCTGAACCCGGATGGTGATACGTACTACTCGTTCAGCGCGACGTGGTCGGAGACGGACGAGATCGCGTCGATGAACAACGGCTCCGGCGACGAGTTCCACATCATCTTCTCCAAGGCCGGTGCGTACGTCCGGGGGTTCGACCACGAGTCGCCGATGAGCCCGTACGTCAACGACGTTCCGTGGCCCGGCGTCGTGGACTCCGTTCCCCAGGTATTCCGGGAACACGTCGTCGAGCCGGCTTTCACGGACGAGGGCACGCCCAGAGCGACGGTCTGCCTGTGGCGGGAGGCGGGAAGCGATCGCTGGCAAGCGGGAGAGATCGACTTCCCTGACGGGTATTCGGATCCGGACGGTGCCGACTGGATGTTCCAGCTGCTGACCGCCCCGACGCCGGAGGCGTTCAAGGAGTTCGCCGAGGACTACTACGAGACGGCGGTGGACCTCGACGCAGTGCGCCGTGTGTACGGCCTCCGCCCGCTCGACCGGCAGACGGTCCGCGCCCTGAACAGCACCGTTTCCCTGAAGGCTGTCGTGGACGCGGCCGCCGGGATCGGCTATCCCACCGATGCCGATCTGTCGGGTTGATACCACCTGGTGAGTTCGAGCGCGGGCCCCGACTGTTGATACGGAGTGCTTGGCGCTGTCCTCGGCGAGGGCTTGTGTGACAAGGGCGTTGGCGTGTGAGCATCCGCGCTCGTGGGGTGTGATCCGCAGGCCATGAGAGGCGAAGACGCGCGGGTCGGTGTGGCTCATGCAATACGGCCGCCTCGCCCGCGACCAGGGCGTGTTTCAGAGTGGATCAAGGTCGTGCGGCGATCACGTGCTGGTCACCTGACCCGTCATGATGGCCGGCCCGCTCACCCCCGCCGCCGGACGAAACCTGCCACCAGCACGGCCAGGACCACGCCGAACGCGACGACGATCGGCCAGACACTCCCGGTGAGCCAGTACGCACCGATGCTGCAGACTACGACGAGAACGCCCCACACCCAGCCCACAGCGGTGGACCGCTCGGCACTCCGGCTGGACGACCGCCTGACCGCAGTGGCGGCGAAGTGCTCCCGCAGCGCGACGCTCGGCCATCCGTCGCCAGCACCTGACAGTAGCCAGACCGGATCCGTGTGCTGCCACCGCTGAAAATCCGAGATCAGTCCGTCCACTCGCCCGCCGGCCGCTGGGGCGTGACCGACGTCGAAACGCTCCAAGTCGGCCAGGGTCTCCTCGAACAGCAGGCGGATGCCGCCTTCACCGCCATCGGCCAACGCCTCGGTCCGCAGCAGCACGTAGGGGCCGAACCGGGCGTCGATGAGCGCGACGAACTCATCGTAGAGGGGCGAGAACTGCGCGCCGAGCCGACTGGTCAGCCCCTGCCGCCGGGCGTGCAGTCGCGACAGCGCCGTTCGCTGGTCGACCACCAGGTACGGGTAGGTGGCCTCGCCCCACTCGCTCAGCAACTCCGCGTGCTCATCGGTACCGGCGTCCTCGGTGTCGGCGATCCTCGCCTCCATGAGGTCTCCGGGGCCGAACATCGCCCACCACAGCAGCGGCGGCCAGTTCTTGGCCTCCAGTTCCATCGCCCCGTCGAAGAAATCGGCCCATTCACCCGCCGACCCGTCCGGCGTACGGGGCTGGCGGGCGCTGTCCAGATAGAGGCGCATACTCATTTCGGTTCCCCACCTTCACTTGCGGATGCGCCGGCCATGGGGCACCGGTGGCCGCTGCAGCACCATCGCCCGTCATCACGGCTCCCTCCCCTGTCGCCGACGAAGTCTTCCGCGGCTTGATCGTTCCGTCGCGTGAGGACTCACTTTCGCCGACTGCACCGCTCCGGTGCCAGCTGAAGCACTGGGGCGGGTTTCGGAAGTGCTGGTCACAGCCATTCGTTTGTGGCGGCGACCAGCACCGTGGCTTCGTAGCGGACGGCGAGCTTGTCGTATCTCGTGGCGACCGCGCGGTGGCGCTCAAGGCGGTTGATGCCGCACGCCACCGCGTGGCGCTCCTTGTAGTCGGCCTTGTCGAACTTCGGCGGTCGGCCGCCGTGCGAGCCGCGCTTCTCGCGGTTGGCGATCTGGTCGCGCTTCTCCGGGGTGGTGCAGCGGATCCCGCGTCGGCGCAGGTAGGCGCGAGCGATCGTTGAGTCCACGGAGACGTCCCAGGCGATCAGGCCCTTCGCATCGGCCCGGGCCTGGAGCTGCTCGAAGATGCGGTGCCAGGTGCCGTCCCGTACTGACCGGGGACATCGGCGATCGCCGCGATGGCCGGGAAGGCAGGGGTGGCCACGCGACCCGTCTCGATCTTCCGGAGGGTCTCCGGTGAGACATGTGCGTCGCCTGTATCGAGCATCGAGCGCTCTCCCCTGGCCCGACGCAGGAGGGCGCCGGGGCGCTGTCAGCGTTCGACCGCTGCGGGAGTGAGCGGCAACACGACCATGACTCCGATTCAAATACCGGTATAGTATGGCCGGTATAGTTATTGGTTTCATGAGGAAGGCGCCGCATGATCGAGATCCTGAACCGCACCCTGCTGGCCCGAGCAAAAGACACAGGCGCCCTGGTCGCCGACATCCTGCAGACGCTCAAGAGCCGTAGCACGGTCGGCACGAACCTTCTGGACATCGACCGGTGGGCCAAGACCATGATCGTCGAGGCGGGAGCGCTGTCCTGTTACGTGGACTACGAGCCATCCTTCGGACGGGGTCCGTTCGGCCACTACATCTGCACGGCCGTCAACGACGCCGTGCTCCACGGACGGCCGTCCGACTACACGCTTGCCAACGGCGATCTGCTGACACTCGACCTCGCCGTCTCCAAGGGCGGAGTCGCCGCAGACGCTGCCATCAGCTTCATCGTGGGCGACGCAAAGCCCCCGGAGAGCGTCGCGATGATCAGTGCAACCGAACGCGCACTGGCCGCAGGGATCGCCGCCGCCGGGCCCGGGGCTCGCATCGGCGACATCTCCCATGCCATCGGCACGGTCCTCAGCGAGGCGGGGTACCCGATCAACACCGAGTTCGGAGGCCATGGCATCGGATCAACGATGCACCAGGACCCGCACGTTCCGAACACCGGACGGCCTGGCCGTGGATACAAATTGCGCCCTGGGCTGCTGCTGGCACTGGAGCCGTGGGTCATGGCGGACACCGCTGGACTCGTCACCGATGCCGACGGGTGGACGCTCCGAAGCGCGACAGGCTGCCGGACAGCACACAGCGAGCACACGATCGCCATCACCAACGACGGAGCCGAAATCCTCACCTTGCCGCGGCAAGAGCAGCCGTGAGATCGGAGCCCTCGCGTTCCTCTTCTCCAAGGGCTGCATCGCGAAATCGTCGGTGAAACGAAAGGCTGCCGATCCGGGACGAGGACATCGCCCGGCTCTCCCCGCTCAAGCACCGCAACCTCAACGCGCTCGGCCGCTACGGCTCCACCGCCTCCACCCCGGCCGGCGGGCCTGCGACCCTGCGCGACCCGGACGCGGCTGGGCTCGACGAGGACGACGAGGAGTGGGCGGGACTGACCTCTCCCCCGGGAACCGGATCGTTGTCCGGGGCGAGGTGCCGGGCCGGGGAGGGACGGTGAGCGTGACCAGATTCAATGTGAGAGTTGACTCTCACATTATGTGAGAGGACACTCTCACGTTATGGATTCCGGGAATCGGCTGGGCGATATTGAGATCACCGATCCGCAGGCGATGCGGGCGTTGGCACATCCAGTGAGACTGGCGATCCTCGACCGCCTCCACCGGCACGGGCCGGCGACGGCCACGCAACTCGCGCCCGATGTGGGAGCAACTCCCTCGGTGACCAGTTGGCATCTGCGGCACCTGGCAGGTTTCGGACTGGTCCGCGATGCCGAGGCCGGGGCGGACCGTCGACAACGGAAGTGGGAGGCGGCAGCGCGTGGTTTCCGATTCGAGGCACCGGAGGATGAGGAGGGCAGGTCGGCTGCGCGGGCGCTGTCCCGGGAAATGTTTGTGCGCTATGGCGATCTGCCGAGCAGGTGGGCGGTCGAAGTCGAGCCCGGCCTGGACCCGTTGTGGCAGGGGGCCGCTGGTCTGGCCAACACCCGTGTGGTCGTTTCAGCGGAGGAACTCGCGGCGATTCAAGACGAGATCGAGCGGGTGCTTGCGCCTTACGTGACACGCGACCCTGCCGAGCGTCCGGCCGGAAGCCGCGGCGTCCAACTGATGCGTTATGCCCTACCGGAGCAGGACGAGGAGCAGGCGGGCGGGATACTGTGAGCGCCCCGGAGGTGGGCGCCCCGATATCTCTGTGGCGTGACCGGCGCTTTCGCCGGTTTTGGGCGGGGCAGTCGATCTCGGAGTTCGGCGACCGGATCACCGAACTGGCACTGCCGCTGATCGCCGTAACAGCGCTGAGTGCCTCGGCCAACCAGGTGGCGTGGCTGACCGCGCTCATCTGGACTCCGAATCTGCTCGCGATCATTTTGGGGGCTTGGGTCGACCGTCGGGTCCACAAACGCCGCCTGATGGTTCTCGCTGATCTGGTGCGCGGTGCGGTGTTGCTCAGCCTCCCCGTCGCGTACTTGCTCGATGCGGTGAGCCTCGGTCAGTTGTATGCCGTGGCGGTGTTGACCGGCACCGCAGCGGTGCTGTTCAACACCGCCTACCCGCCCTTCTTCGTTCGTCTCGTGCCCCGCTCGTCCTACGTCGAGGCGAACAGCAAGCTCAGTGCCAGTCGGTCGGTGTCGCACGTGGTCGGCCCGGCGGTCGGCGGCGGTCTCGTTCAAGCGTTGACCGCGCCCGTCGCTGTCATTGTCGATGCCTTGTCGTACATGGCGTCCGCGTTCCTGATAGGGCGGATCCCGCTCGGTGAATCGCCTCCCGGCATCGACGAAGCAGCGGTTCCTTCACTGCTGCGACGTGCCCGGGAGGGGATGGCCTTCGTCGTACGGCACCCGGTACTGCGTGCCGGGCTCTGCTGCGCGGCGACTGTCAACTTATTCACCTTTGTCGCAGGCAGCGGGCTGATGGTCCTGTTCGCCAGCCGCGTCCTGGGGCTGTCCGCCGGAGTTATCGGACTGGCTCTGGGCGTCGGTTCAACCGGCGCTTTCCTCGGTGCCATCCTCGCCCCGAGGATCTCGCGACGTATCGGTGTGGGGCGCAGCATCGTTGTGGGAGCCGTGCTGTTTCCGGCGCCCATCGCCATCGCAGCCGGTGCGGGAGGCCCGCTCTGGGCCCGCGCCGGAGCACTGGCCGCGGCGGAGTTCCTCTCCGGAGTCGGCGTCATGCTCTTCGACGTCAACCTCAACTCCCTGCAGACCAGCGTCATCCCTGATGGCATGCGCAGCCGCGTGGCGGGCGCGTTCAGCACCATCAACTACGGCATACGTCCCATCGGGGCCGTCGTTGGCGGCCTGCTCGCCACCGCCTTCGGCCTGCGGGCAACACTGCTCATCGGCGCCGCCGGGGGAATGCTGTCACTGCTCTGGCTACTGGCTTCACCGATACCGCGCATCCGCTCCCTGGCTCCGGATAACGTGGCTGCTCCATGCGGCGATGCCGATCCGGACAATCGCCCGATGCCTTGCTGACCGGGTGCCGAATCCGGCCGGCGAGCGTGGGCAGACCGTCTCGCAAACGAACATCTGTGTGCGCTCTTTTGGCTTGTTTCCGACCTCCCGCCGGAATGCTTGATCACTGGTGGACCGACGCGGTGAGGCGTTGCAGTGCGGCGTGGGCGGGTGGGCCCCAGGTGGGCTTGCCTCCGGGGCGGCCGTGGACGCCGGCGTCTCCGATGTGGATGCAGCTGAGTGCGCGCGTGGAAACCGGCCGCACGTCCTGGACGGCGGTGCTGGACGCGGTCCGACCGGAGCCCGGGCGCCGATGTCGCCGCGGTCATCACGGTGCAGATCCGCCAGGCCGTCGAGCGGCTGTCGCCGCCGGTCAGCGCTGACGGCGCAGGCCGATCGCAGTCGCCCGGAGCCGGACCCCAATCTCACCCGCACATGGCCCCCGCGATAACCGACGGTTTGGATGCTTGAGTCACAACAGCCGCAATGGAGCGCGGTCAAACAACCAATCATCGGCGAGCCACAACGATTGGTTGGGCGTGTCTAGGATGAACCAGTGGACACCGAGGCATTGCGATCGTTCGTCCGGGCGGCCGAGCTCGGACAGTTCCAAAATGCGGCCGATGAGCTGGGCGTGACACAGCAGGCAGTCTCCAAGCGGATCGCCGCCCTGGAGCGCGAGCTGGAGGTGCGTCTGTTCACACGTACCGCCCGAGGGGTTGAGCTGACGCTCGATGGTCAGGTCTTTCTCCCCCACGCGCGGAGCATCGTCGTGGGTGTCGAGCGTGCCGTCACCGCGGTCGGGCCGGGCTCCCGGGCCCTTCGGATCGACGTTCTCGGCCTGCGAAGCGCGCAGGCCGTTGTTCTGCACGACTATTGGCGGTCGCATCCCGAAACCGATCTCGACGTGGTGACCCTCAGGGTCAACGACCCACGCGTGGCGGTCGCCGCCGTCGAAGCAGGCGATATCGACGCCTCGTTCCGTACCGTCACCGACCCTGCCGCACTGCCGCCCGACGTGCAGATGATCCACGCTTTCCACTCCCCGCTGGAACTCCTCGTCGGCCCGAGACATCCGCTCGCCTCCGCGCGAAGACTGACGCCGACGCAGCTGCGTAGGCACCGGATCTGGGTGCCGGGTATCGCACCCCGAAGCGAATGGGCGGAGTTCTACGATCAGCTCGCCACCGACTTCGACCTCCGCATCGACGCGGCAGGCCCGGCACTTCGGAGACGAAGTACTCCTGGACACCCTCGCGGGCTCCACGGACGTGGCCACCCTCGTTGGGGCACGCGACCGGTACATCTGGCCGATGAACTACGACCTGCGCCGCATCCCAGTCGTGAATCCGACCCTGGCGTACCCACTCTCGCTCATTCTTCCCAGAACGAATCCACATCCAGAACTCCGTGGAATCATCGCCCACCTCGGAAGCCTGCCAAGGCTCCCTGATTCGGTCTGGCTTCCGTCCTGGGCAATGTCGCCGCAGCGCGGCGACAGCGACATCGCGAATGCTCGCGGGCACCAACCCCGACAAGGGTGATTCGACCGGCTGCCGACAGCAGCCTCCACCAGCGCCCCAGTGCGTCCCGTCCAGTTACCTGGTGAACCAGAAGGGATCGTGGCATGCCCAGCGATCGTCTCATGCGCATCCACAGCGCCGAGTTCCAAGCAATGGCCGAGAGGGTCCTGCGGGTCACCGAGCTCACCTCCCGTCTGAACGCACTGCCCTTCGAGGACGAAGCGGGCAAAGCGGAATTGTTCGAGCAGATCCTCGGGAAGCCGCTGCCGAAGAGAGTCACGATCTATCCGCCCTTCTACACGGACCACGGCCTCCGCCTCGACCTCGCCGAGCGCGTGTTCATCAACCAGAACTGCACGTTCCTGGACTACGCCGGCATCCGGCTCGGCGAGCGCGTGATGGTCGGCCCGAAGGTCACGTTCATCACCGACGGCCACCCGGTCGATCCCGAGGAGCGGCGGCTGTACCTCACCGGCGCGCCCATCGACGTGGCGGAGAACGTGTGGATCGGCGCCGGTGCCACGATCCTGCCCGGCGTCAGCATCGGCCGTGATGCCGTGATCGCCGCCGGTGCGGTCGTGGCCGATGACGTTCCGCCGGCAAGCCTGGTGACCGGCACCAAAGCCACCGTGCACCGACGGTGGTGACGACGTCTCCGGGACCACGCCGAGCCCCGGACCCACCCCGACCGGGTGGCCGCCGACGCCGGATTCCGTCCCGGCGCCCTGGTCACCGGCGCGCCCGACAGCCCGCACCGCCTCGCCCCCGAACTCACCGCCCAGGCCCACCGGGGACGGGCCTCCGCCGCCGGTCGCCTGTGGTGTTCCAGGGCCAGGTGGCGAGGGTGGTGTGCATCAACTGGGCGGCGGTCGAGAGCCGGCTGTCGGCGGCCCGGTGCAGGGTCAGGGTGCGGCGGCAGGCGGGGTCGTCGACGCCGATCCAGGCGACCGGCGCGCTGACGTCGGAACCGCGCGCCATGTCCGGGATGAGGGCGAGGCCGATGCCGGCGCTGACCAGGACCGCGATGGCGGCCGGCTCGTCGCCCTCGCAGACGATCCGCGGGGTCAGATTCCGGTCGGCGAAGAGCCGGTCGAGCAGGCGGCGCTGCCAGTGGCCGGGCCGTGAGATGACAAACGGTTCCTCGCGCAGCTCCTCGACACCGACCGAGGAGCGGGAGGCGAGCCGGTGGCCGGACGGTGCGGCCAGCCAGACCGGCTCGTCGTGCAGGTGGACGCTGTCCAGCCCGTCGCCCGGGATCGGCTGGGAGGCGACACACAGGTCGACCTCGCGGGCGTGCAGGGCGCGGTGCATGTCCGCGGCCGGCATCTGATGGAGCTCGACGTCGATATCGGGGTGGGCGTCCCGGTAGGCGGCCAGAGGACCGATGATGGTCAGGAACGTCTCCGAGGCCAGCCGCACACCGCCGACGCCCTCGCCAGCCGCCTCCGCCGCAGCACGGCGTCCCGCTTCCAGCTCCCCGAGGGAGCGCTCGACGTGATCCCGGAACAGCCGCCCCGACTCGTTGAGCCGGAGACGACCGGCCCGGTCGAACAGGGGCGCGCCGAGTTCGGACTCCAGCCGGGCGATGGTGCGGCTCAACGACGGCTGAGCGACCCGCAGTTCGGCGGCAGCCCGGCTGAGGTGCTCCAGCCGTGCGACCACGAGGAACTGCTGGAGCGCATGCAGATCCATCGCCGTCCCCTCCCTTTCATAGCGCCGAGGACATAGCAGGATAGCAATATTGATCTTTGACGTGATGCGGCGTCGAGCATGACTGTGGAGAGTGTGACCACCACATACGAACGTCCATCAACACCCCCGCGATCCACGGGCGTTGCCGGTCGGCTGTTCCGGGCGGCGGTGACCGTGCACACCGTCGCGGCCTTCGGCCAGCCGGTCTTCGCGGGCGTCTACCTCACCGGGGAGATCGGCGGCCTGGACTGGCACGCGCGCGGCGCCGACATCATGTTCTCCCTCGGACTGCTGCAGGCCGCCGTCGGCGTCGCGGCCTCGGCGCGGATGCGCCGCCTGTGGCCGATCGCCGTGTCGGTGCTGATCGTGGCGGCCGAGACGGGGCAGTACGTGGCGGGGCTGTCCGGCCTCCTGTGGGTGCACCTCCCCCTGGGCGTAATGATCATCGCCGCGCTGGCCGTGCTGTCCGCCGCGGTCTGGGTGCGGCCGCTGCCGAACCGCGCCGTACCCGAGCGGGCCGAGGAAACGGACGAGCCGCGGCGGGAAGAGACCCATGTCTGAGCGACCCGGCCCCACCCGTCACGACGGCTGGAGCAGCACGGAGTGGACCCGCCGCCGCGTGCTCGGGCTCGGCGGCGCGCTGGGGCTGACCACGGCGGGCGGGCTGGCGTTGTCCGGAGCGATGGCGCACCGCCCGGCCGGCACCGGCAATCAGCTGCGCAGCGCCGTGCCGCTGCCCGAGCCGTACACCGTGCCACTGCCGGTCCCGGCCGTCCTCAAGCCCGTCAGCACCTCAAAGGGCTCCGACCGGTACGAGATCACCCAGCGGGAGACCACCGCGGAGATCCTGCCCGGGATCAGAACGGGGCTGTGGACGTACGACGGGACCTTCCCCGGCCCGACGATCGAGTCCCGCCGCGGACGACCGATCACCGTGACGCACCGCAACGAACTACCGGTACCGACCGTGGTGCATCTGCACGGCGGGCGCACCCCGGCCGCCTCCGACGGCTACCCCACCGACCTCGTCCTCCCGCACGGCTGGCCCGACCCCGCAGCGCACCACCAGCACCACGGCGGCGCACACACGATGCCCGACCCCCGCGCGGCGACCAGCCGGATCACCCGCGCGTACACCTTCCCCCTGGACCAGCGCGCCACCATGCTCTGGTACCACGACCACCGCATGGACTTCACCGCCCCGGCGATCTGGCGCGGCCTGGCCGGGATGCACATCATCCGCGACGACACCGAGGACGCCCTCGACCTGCCCCGCGGAGAACGCGAACTGCCGCTGATGCTCGCCGACCGGGCGTTCGCCTCCGACGGCTCCCTGACCTACCCGTCCCTCGATCCCGCACTGCGCGACCGGCCCGGCGTGACGGGCCCCTACGCGGCCGGCGTGCTCGGCGACGTGATCCTGGTCAACGGCACACCGTGGCCGATCCACGAGGCCGACGCCGCCCGCTACCGGCTGCGGCTGCTCAACGCCTCCAACGCCCGCCACTACGAGCTCCAGGCCGTCACCGACGACGGACGCCGCCTGGACCTGGTGCAGATCGGCGCCGACCAGGGCCTGCTCACCGCCCCCGTCACCCACACCACCCTGCCGATCGCGCCGGCCGAACGCTACGACGTGGTCGTCGACTTCGCGGATCTGCCGGCCGGCAGCCGGGTACGTCTGATCAACCGGCTCGGCACCGGACGCACCCGCGAGGTCATGGCCTTCCGCATCGCGCGCCGCGGCCGGGACGACAGCCACATCCCCGCAGCGCTCGCCGACGACCTGCCCACCTGGCGGCGCTCCGGGGCAACCACGGTCCGGAACTTTGCCTTCCGCGCCGGGCAGACGCAGCACGGCCGCGGCTGGGTCATCGGCGGGCGGGCCTTCGACCCCTCACGCGCCGACGTCCGTACCCGGCTCGGAGCCGTAGAGGTATGGCGATTCGTCGCCGACGTCCACCACCCGATCCACCTCCACCTGGTCGGATTCCGGGTGCTGGCCCGCGGCAGGCGCACGCCGCTGCCGCACGATGCCGGGCTGAAGGACACCCTTTCACTACGACCGGGCGAATCGGCCGAGATCATCACCCGCTTCGACGGCTACCGCGGCCGCTACCTCTTCCATTGCCACAACGCGGAGCACGAGGACATGGGCATGATGGCCAACCTCGAAATCACCTGATGTTCCCCTCGCCGAGGCCCGGACCGTACGAGCTGCTCCCGGCCGAAGAAGCCGACGGCCGGGAGCAGCTCGTTCGGTCATGCCAACCGCGCCCAACACACCTCAGACTCCGGCGACTCCGTCGATGCGCTCCCGGATCAGATCGGCATGGCCATTGTGACGTGCGTACTCCTCGATCAGATGAACCATGATCCAGCGGAGCGACACTCCGTCATCACCGACATGGCCGGCTTCCTGTTCGGACAGGTGACCGGAGTCGTCCAGCAATGCGGCGGCGACGATCTCACGGCCGCGGGCGACTTCCTCCCGCCAGGCAGCTATCACCTCGTCGAGTCCTCGGTCCGGATGAAGGGCAAAGCCATCGGCATTGCCGTCCCCGAAGACGGGAGGCACGTCCTGACCGGCGAACACACGCCGGAACCAGTTACGTTCCACCTCGGCCATGTGCTGGACGAGACCCAGCAGCGTCATCGACGACGGTGCCGCCGAGGCGAGTCGTAATTGATCATCACTGAGGTCGGAACACTTGAGGGCGAGAGTCGCACGGTGAAAGTCGAGCCATGCGTCCAGCATGGTGCGCTCATCTGCATGCGCGGGCGGAACGGGCCGCCCATCCGGTGTAGTAGCCATGCCCGCACCCTGGCAGAAGTCCTCGTGCCAGGCGATCACCGGGCGCTGAAACCTGTCACGAGCAGAACAGCGGGATCAGAGGGATGCTGTGGATCGCAAGGCGGAGGAGGGAGGCAGGGCGGAGTCCGATGAGGTCTCCCCTGCACGAGCGGAGCCGAGAGCTTGGGGAAGACCGACGACAACGCGGCGAGGCGCAGTGCCGGACCCCGCGAGCCCGGCATGATCCGAGCGAGCGGCCCTAGCGGTCGACGGACTCGGGGATGAGGCCGTCGGCGACCAGGCCCTCAAGTACCGCCTGGCCCAGGGCGTGTACGGCGGACCGGGGACGAACCATCACGGTGAACTCCTTGATCCGGCCCGCCCCGTCGAACTGGAGCAGGTCGATGCCGTGGATCTGCTTGCCGTTCACGGTGGCCCGGAAGAGCAGGATCGCCGACGGGGCTTCTTCGCCGTCGGTGCTGGTCTCGGCCGTGCCCTCGAAGTGTCCGACGTAGCGGAAGTCCTCGAAGGTGCGAAGCAGGACGCCGAAGAGTTTCAGCACCATGGGCTTGCCCTCGAAGGGGGTGAACTTCACGGGGCTGTAGAGGCGGATGTCCTCGGTCAACAGGTCGCCCAGTGCGGCCGGTTCGCCCTTCTCCACCGCGGCACGGAAGCGCTCGGCAGTCTCCATGGCTCCTCCTGGTACTCAAGAATGTGATTAGTCATTTTCTTGAGTATGATGCAGTGGCGGACGAGTAAAGGGAAGGGGCCGCTTCGATGGCCTTGCGACATGCCGTGCTGGCGGCGCTGCTGGACGGTGAGTACAGCGGATACCAGCTGGCGAAGGCGTTCGACGTCGGCGTCGCGAACTTCTGGCACGCCCTGCCGCAGCAGTTGTACGCCGAGCTGACCAAGCTGGAGAAGGAAGGGCTGGTCGCGGGTCGGCAGGTGGTCCAGGAGACCCGGCCCAACAAACGGCTGTTCCAGGTCACCGACGCCGGCCGCGCCGAGCTGGAGAAGTTCGCCGCAGCCGTGTCGAAGCCCTCGTTCATCCGTGACGATCTGCTCGTCAAGGTCCAGGTCGCCGACCGCATCGGCACGGCGTCGGTGATCGAACAGCTCGAAGAGCGGGCGTCCGCGGCCGAGGCCAAGATCGAACTTCTCGGCAAGCTGCTGCGGCAACTGCGCGGCGATACGGACGAGGAGGAGTTCCTCCGCCGGGGCGAGCGGATCGGGCCGTACCTGACCTGCCTGCGCGGCCTGGCCTTCGAGCAGGAGCACCGGGACTGGTGCCTGCGGATCGCGGCCGTCCTCAGGGAAAGGCAGTCGACACATGCCGAACGGTGAATACCTGCGCTACGTCGCCCTGGGCGACAGCCAGACCGAAGGGCTCGGCGACGGGGACGACACCGTCGGCCTACGGGGCTTCGCCGACCGGCTCGCCGAGCAACTCGCGGCCGTCGACCCGGGGCTCCGGTACGCCAACCTCGCCGTACGGGGCCGTGTCGCCGGCCAGGTCCGCGCTGAACAGCTGGGGCCCGCCCTGGCCCTGCGGCCCGACCTGGCCACCGTTGTCACCGGGGTCAACGACCTGCTCCGGCCCCGGTTCGACGCCGCGGAGGTGGCCGGGCACATGGAGGCGATGTTCGCCGCGCTCACCGCCGCCGGGGCCCAGGTGGTGACGCTGACCTTCCCCGACGTAGCGGAGATCGTGCCCCTTGCCCGGCCGGTCAGGTCCCGCGTGTTCGACCTCAACTCCCGCATCCGCGCCGCGGCCGCCCGTCACGGGGTCACGGTCGCCGAAACCGGCCGGCAGGCCGTCGCCACCGATCCCCGGCTGTGGAGTGCGGACCGGCTCCACGCCAGTCCCCTGGGCCACGAGCGGATCGCCGCGGCCGTCGCCGAAGCCATCCACCTGCCCGGAAGCGATGACGCCTGGACTCTCCCCCTGCCGCCGCAGAGGGTCCCCACGGGCCTGCGGGCCGCAGGAGCCGAACTGCGCTGGGCGGCCGCGTTCCTCGGCCCCTGGCTCGGACGCCGTTTGCGCGGCCGGTCCTCCGGCGACGGCCGCACCGCGAAACGCCCCCGGCTGCTGCCCCTGAGTGCCATGCCCGACTCCGCGGCGGAGCCCGGTCGGGAATCCTCGTAGAGGCGTTGGCGGCCTGACGTTGTCGAAGCGATCGGGTCCGGTCATTTGCGAGCGCGCCCGGGGACCGGTGCCGCGCGCTCGGTGTGGTGGTTCTCGCGGTAGAGGTCGATGGCGAGAGCGACGGCGGCGTGGGTGGCGGGGTGGGGGTCCTGACGGCGCCAGATCAGGTGGACGGGTACGGGGTCGGCGTCGCGGAGGGGGCGGTAGGTGATGCCGTCGCGGCGGTACTGGGCGGCGGTGGCCTGGGGGGTGACGCCGACGCAGCGGCCGGTGGCGATGGCGGCGAGCCAGTCGTCGATGTCCTGGGTGTACTCGACGGCGGGCTGTTCGTCTTCGGGCCACAGGCCCAGAGTGGTGGTGCCGGTGCGCCGGTCGATGGCGAGGGTGCGGGCGGGGAGTTCGTCCAGGCGGATGCCGCGTCGGCGGGCCCAGGGGTCGTCGGAGGCCATGGCGACGTAGCGGTGCTCATGGCCGACCAGGGCATGTGACCAGGGTTTGAGGTCGAGTGGGGCGCGGATGACAGCGAGGTCGCACAGTCCTTCGGCGAGGCCGCCGGTGGGCGTGTTGTGTCGGATGAGCCGGAGTTCGGTCCCGGGCCGGCTGTGGTGCCAGCGGCGTTGGAATTCGGTGGTGTGACGGCCGAAGGCGGACCAGGCGTGGCCGATGTGCAGGCGGGTGTGGCCGGCGGACGCTTCGTTGACGAGTTCGTCGGCGCCGGAGAGCAGGAGCCGGGCGCGGGCGAGGACCTGTACCCCGGCGGGGGTGGGCGCGACGGTGCGGCTGGTGCGGTGCATCAGCCGCACCCCGAGGAGCTTCTCCAGGGCGAGCAGATTGCGGGAGACAGCGGCCTGGGAGATGCCCAGCTCAAGGGCCGCGTCGGTGAAGCTGCCGGTGTCGATGATGGCGACCATGCAGCGCAGATGCTTGAGCTCCAGCCCGGCGGAGGCGGAGTCCCCTCGGCGTGTATCCATACGCCCAGCGTATCGATAGTGCTGTGGATGCATTTTGCGCATACGGGTGCAGGCCACACCGTGGGGACATGGTGCTGAAGACCTCACATGACGCTGCCGGGTCCGCTCCCGCCGCTGGTGACGGGTCCGCTCCCGCCGTTGCTGACGGCACTGCGCCCGGTCGGGGCGGGGGCCGTCTCGGTGGAGTGGCGCTGATGGTGGGCAGCGGGCTGTCCAACCAGGCCGGGGCGTCGGTGGCGGCCCTGGCGTTCCCGGTGATGGGGCCGGCGGGGGTGGTGGCGGTGCGTCAGTGGGTGGCCGCGGTGGTGCTGTGCGCGGCCGGCAGGCCGCGGCTGCGGTCGTTCACGAGGGCGCAGTGGCGGCCGGTGCTGGGGCTGGCGTCGGTGTTCGCCACGATGAACCTGTCGCTCTACACGGCCATTGACCGTATCGGCCTCGGGCTGGCCGTCACACTGGAGTTCCTCGGCCCGCTGACGGTGGCGCTGTCCGGCTCCCGGCGCCGGACCGACGCGCTGTGCGCGTCGGCCGCCGCGGCCGCGGTCGTCGTGCTCGCCCGTCCCTCCCCTTCCACCGACTACCCGGGCATCGGCCTGGCGTTGCTGGCCGCGGTGTGCTGGGGCTGCTACATCGTGCTCAACCGCGCCGTCGGCCGGCGGCTGCCCGGTCTGGAGGGTTCGGCCGCGGCCGCGGCCGTCTCCGGCGCGCTCTACGTCCCCGTCGGCGCCCTGGTGCTCTGGCGGCATCCCCCCACCCTTGATGCTCTCGCCTGTGCTCTGACCGCCGGAGTGCTGTCCTCGGCGGTGCCGTTCCTCTCCGATCTGCTGGCGCTGCGGCGTGTCCCGGCGCACTTCTTCGGAGTGTTCATGAGCGTGAACCCGGTCTTCGCCGCCCTGGTCGGACTGATCGTGCTGGACCAAGCCCTCGATTCGGCCTCGTGGGCGGCGATCCTGGTGATCGTCGGCGCGAACGCGGTCGCTGTCGGCACTGCCGTTCCCGGGGTGCCGAGCACAGGTGTCAGGCGTCGAGCGAGCCGAAGAAGGCGCGGACGTCGGTGACGGAAGCCTCCGGCTGCTCCAGTACGAGGAAGTTGCCTCCGCGCTCCAGCTCGGTCCAGCGGCTGATGTTGTGGTCCCGCTCGGCGAAGCGCCGGATGGCGATGTCGGTCAGCGGGCGGTCGCGGCCCACGGCGTCCTCGGGGAGCCCGGATCCGGTTCGCACCGCTCGGCCCGGCCGGCCACCGAGGGCCCACCAGAAACCTCTCGTTCGGACCGGGCCGGACCAGGACCGCTACGGCTTTATCTCCCGTACGGACTCGACCGGATGACGGGGCATCATCTTCCGGAGCCGACGACACGGGAGGGGGCGCGCCCCTTGGCGATCAGAGCGGTCCACAGGCCGCTGCAGCCGCCCCCCCGACCACGAGCAGATCACAGCGGGCGCCGGCGACCAGGCCGATGCGGCCTGCGGACGAGCGGGGTCGTCCCGCCAGAACGCGGTGGGGCCGACGTCCTGGAGCGCGCGGACGGGATCCATCGAGGACTCCTCGGGTGGTGCGTGGAGCGGCGGTGCCTACCGTCCCGCCATCAGACTCCACCCCGAAAAGAGTGTCAACCGCGTTGACATAAAACTGCGCGACAAGACTGCGCGACGCTGCCGCCCGCCCGGCCCGCGTGCCGGTGGGGGTGCATGGCGAAGGCGCCCGGTCCCGGCTCAGCCGGCCTTCCCGCCCGCCCCGGGCAGCCTGGCTTCGACGGCGTCGAGCAGCAGCTCCAGCGCGAACGGGTAGCCGCTGAGCATCATCTCCGCGGCCAGCAGGCGCACGGTGGCGGCGATGTGGGGGTAGGCGCTCGCGTCCAGACGGCCGTAACGGTCCTGCCACACCTGGAGATCGGCCGCCTGGGCGGAGACCGGCAGGGCGAGCGCGGCCGCGTCCAGGGCCGCGAAGGCGAGCGCCTGGTCCACGAAGGCGTGGTAGATCCGCACCGCCTCCGGGTCGGGGAAGCCGGCCGACCGCAGCACGCCGAGGATCATCTCCACGGCCCGCATCTCGTTGTCCCGCCCGGTCGTCCGGTGTGCCGCCAACATGGCGGCCTGGGGGTGCGCCTGGTACGAGGCGTGGACGCGCAGACCCACCTCGCACAGGTCGGTGCGCCACTCGCCGGTGGGCCGCCAGCCGTACTGGGCACGGCCGATGAGCTCGTCGGCGACCGCCAGCAACAGGTCGTCGGTGTTGTGGAAGTACCGGTAGAGCGCACTGGGATCGGCGCCCAGTGCGGCCCCCAGCCGCCGGACCGTCAACGCGTCCGCACCATGCTGGCCGACGAGCCGCAGAGCCGTCTCCACAATGACCTGCTCGGAAAGCACCACTCCCTGCTTCGTCGGCCTTCTGCGCCGCCGCTGCGGCTCCGGAACCACACGCTCATTCATGGCCGGGAGCTTATGACAACACCATTGACGTGTGAAGAGGGCAACGGTTTCATGACCTGCCATCCAGGCCGTCCGGCCACCTCCCCCGAGCAAGGCGACGATCCGTTGGTGGTTCCAGTGAAAGATGCACGCACCGCGCCGAGCAGCAGCGCCCAGGACTCCCAGGCCGCGATGCGGAAGTCCATAGGCGTCGTCGACGGCATCGTCCTCGCCGCGTCGAGCACCGCGGCCACCAGCAGTATCGGTATCGGGCTCGGTCTGATGGCCGGCATCGTCGGCCTGCACCTGCCGGCGATCATGCTGCTGGCCTTCCTGCCCGTGCTCGGCATAGCCGGCGGATACGGGCGGCTCAACCGCGTCGAACCCAACGCCGGCAGCAGCTACCGGTGGGTCGGGCGCATCTTCAGCCCCTGGCTGGGCTTCCTGATCGGATGGGTCAACGTAATCGGCACCATCGTGTTCATGGCCTACACCACCACGGTGACGGGCTCCGCGATCATCCAGCTCCTCGGCCAGGCCTCCGTCCACGGCGTCGCCGGTCTCTCCCTCGATCCGGACTCCACCTTCCAGTCCACCCTCATCGGCATGGCCGTCCTGGTGGCCGCCGCACTGGTCGCCGTCCGCGGGCTCGACCTCGCGGCGCGTCTCCAGAAGTACCTGCTGATCTTCGAGTACGGCGTGCTGCTCGCCTTCTGCGGCTACGGACTGTTCGCCGGCGACCAGCCGTTCTCGATCCAGTGGTTCAACCCCTTCGACATCCCCTCGGCCGCGGCCGTCGCCCAGGGCATGGTGCTCGCGGTCTTCTGCTACTGGGGCTTCGAGTCGGTCTTCAGCGTCGGTGAAGAGGTCAGCGACCCGCGGGACGCCTCCCGCGGCGGGTTCATCGCCCTGACCGTCATGATGCTCCTCTTCCTGCTCGCCGGCACCGCCTTCCAACGGGTCCTGCCGCTGGACGAACTGGCCGACAACGGCGCGCAAGGACTCGCCTACTTCGGCATGAAGCTCGCCGAGCAGCCGCTGGCCGCACTGCCGCTCATCGCCCTCACGTTCTCCGCGGTGGCGTCGCTGCAGGCCTCGGTCATCCCCACCGCCCGCGGGATGTACGCGATGGGCCGCGACGGTGTGCTCGGCCCCGTCTGGACGCGACTGCACCCCAAGCACCGGACCCCCGCCGTCGGCACCCTGCTGATCACCGCGGTCGCCCTGGCCCTCGCCACGATGGCGCTGGTCATCCCCACGGTCAACGACCTGATCTTCGCCGCCGTCAACGCGATCGGCATCGTCGTCGCCCTGTACTACGCCATTACCGCCGCGGCCGCCGCGGTGCACTTCCGGCATCTGCTGCGCACCTCACCGCTGGAGGCCCTGCGCGCGGTCGTCGGACCGGTGCTGGGCGCGCTCGCGCTGCTCGCCACCGGCGGCTACCTCGCCTGGACCTTCTACCGTTCCACCGATCACTTCGAAGTCTCCGCCGACAACGGATGGTTCGCACTGCTCGTCCCGGCCCTGATGATCGGCTCCGGGCTGCTGGCAGCAGCATGGGCCCGCTGGCACCGCCGGTCGCCCTACTTCCTCCGTACCCACGACAACGCCGCCGCCGGCGAACCGAGCAGCGCCGTCCGACCGGCGCCCCGCTGACGCCCGGCACGGACCGCGCGGCACACGGTTCCCCCCAGCTGTCCGTTCCCGGGCCGCCGATCCACCAGGAGCACCACTCATGACCAAGGCCGATCCGGTCTTCCCCCGAGGCCCCGTGCACACCGGGGATGCCGCCCGCACCAGGGCGAGCAGCCTCGCCGTCACCGGGGAGCGGATCTCGGCCGTCGGCCATGACGAGGTACGGGAGCTGATCGGCCCGGACACCGAAGTGGTCGACCTCAGTGGCAAGTTGCTGCCTCCCGGCTTCCAGGATTCCCACATCCACGCCGTCTGCGGTGGCCTGGAGCTCGCCGAGTGCGACCTCAGCGGCACTGTGGGGGTCGACGAATACCTGCGCCTCATCGGCGAGTTCGCCCACGCGCACCCCGACAGCACCTGGATCACCGGTGATGGCTGGTCCATGGGGAGCTTCGAGGGCGGCCTTCCGACCCGGCAACTGCTCGACTCCGTGGTACCGGACGGGCCGGTGTACCTGGTCAACCGCGACCACCACGGCGCCTGGGCCAACACCCGCGCGCTCGAACTCGCGGGCGTCACCCGGGACACCCCGGACCCCGCCGACGGCCGGATCGAACGGGAGGGCGACGGCACCCCGAGCGGCGTCCTCCAGGAAGGCGCGACCGGCCCGGTGGCCCGGCTGGTGCCCGAGAAGACCCCCGCCGACCGCCTCGACGGCCTGCTGGCTCCCTGCTGCGGGCCGGCGCCACCCTCGCCGCGGGCAGCGACTGGTCCGTGAGCAGCCCCGACCCGCTCGCCGGAATCCCTGTCGCCGTCAACCGGGCGGAGCCCGGGGCGACCGACGGCCGGGTCTTCCTGCCCGAACAGCGGCTCGACCTCGCCACCGCGGTCGCGGCCCACACGGCGGGGTCGGCCCACGTCAACGGCACGGACGACGCCGGCACCCTGCGGCCGGGGCACCTCGCCGACCTCGTGGTCCTCGACCGGGACATCTTCACCGCCCCGCCCGAGGAGATCCACACGGCGCGGGTTCTGCGGACCTACGTGGGGGAACGCTGGTGCACTCCGCCTCCTGACGGCCGCCGCACCCGCCGGAACACGGCTGTCCCCGTCGACTCGCCGACGCGCCGACGCGCGCCCACCCGAGTCTCCCGAGTCATCTGTTTCATCCGATTCATCTGATTCATCGCAAAGGACCACCACATGAGCGACCTCACCGACCTCGCCTATCTGCCGGCCACCGAGGCCCTGCGACGATTCCGCGACCGCTCCCTGTCGCCGGTCGAGCTGATGACCGCGGTCATCGCGCGCGCCGAAGCCGTCGAGCCGAAGGTCAACGCCTTTGCCGAGCGGACCTTCGAGGAGGCGCTCGCCGCCGCCCGCGAGGCCGAAGCACGGTACGGGGGCAAGGGCGAGGCACCCCGTGCGCTGGAGGGCCTCGCCGTCGCGACGAAGGAGGAACAGCCCATCGCGGGCCGCCGCAGCACGGACGGCTCCCTGGCCTTCCAGGACGAGATCGCCGAGCAGACGCATCCGGTGATCGAGCGGATCCAGGCCGCGGGCGGCATCGTGCACGCACGGACCACGACCCCGGAGTTCAGTTGCGCGGGGTACACGCAGTCCCGGCTGTGGGGCGTCACCCGCAACCCGTGGAACCTGGAGTTCACTCCGGGCGGCTCCTCGGGCGGTGCGGGCGCCGCGCTCGCGGCGGGCGGGACGACGCTCGCGACCGGCTCCGACATCGGCGGCTCGATCCGCATCCCCGCTTCGTACACGGGCACGGTCGGTTTCAAGCCGCCGTACGGGCGCGTGCCGGCGATGACGCCGTTCAACCTCGACACGTACTGCCACGACGGTCCGATGGCCCGCACCGTCGGGGACTGTGCCCTGCTGGAGAACGTCATCGCGGGGCCCCACCCGTTGGACGCGGTCTCGCTGCGGCCCGGGCTCGTCCTGCCCGAGCGGTTCGAGAATGTCGAGGGCCTGCGGGTGGCGCTCTCGGTCACCCTCGGGGACTGGCCGGTCGATCCCGAGGTCGAGGCCAACACCCGTGCGGTCGCGGAGGCGCTGCGCGCGGCCGGAGCCGTCGTCGAGGAGGTGGAGGTCCCCATCAAGCGGGCGGACGTGATGCGGGCAGCGATGATCCACTTCGGTTCGGTCTTCGGCCCCTACATCGCGTCGGTCGCCGCCGAGCACGGCGACCGACTCACCACGTACGCGCTCGACTTCGCCCGGCGGGCCGGCGAGGCCGTCCGCGAGCCCGGCAGCTTCCTGCAGGGCCTTGAGATCGAGGCCGCGGTGCAGACGACGCTCGGCGCGCTGCTGGACCGCTACGACGTCCTGCTGTGCCCGACGACCGCCGTCCCGGCGCTCAAGGCGGACGACGACCACCTCTCGACCAAGGTGGTGATAAACGGGGTGGAGCTGGACTTCTATCTGGAGTCCGCGATGACCACGGTGTTCAACATCGCCAGCCGCTGCCCGGTGCTGAGCGTGCCGTCCGGTTTCGCCTCGACCGGAATACCGACGGGTGTGCAGGTCGTCGGACGCACCTACGACGACACCACGGTGTTCCGTGCCGCGGCAGCGATCGAGGCCGTCCGGCCCTGGAACGGCGTCCCGGTCCTCTGACCCGACGTCATGCCACCGGTAGGAAGGACCAGGTGACTCCGGCCGGCTTCCGGACCCGTCCACCGATGCGTTCCTCGTGGACGACATCGGCCTCGGCAGCCTGATCCTCATCCCGCTCGCCACGGCCGCCACCGCGATCCATGAGCCGGGGCACTGGTCCGCGGTCCGGCCGCCGCGCGTGCCTGATCCACCGGGTCGGGAACGGAGGCCCGTGAGGGAGGGGAAGGACTCAAGGGGTCCTTCCCCTCCCTCACGGCGTTGAGCGGCCGTCCGCCGCCCCCCGCCGAGCCGCCGCACCGGCCGGTATCGGCGCCCACCCGTCGGCGATAACCCATGGATAAGGGTCCCGCCTAACTTCGGAGTTCATGCAGGAGGCTCAGACCTGAAAGGGGTTTGCCGCATGGACTTCCGGATTCTCGGGCCGGTGGAGGCCCGGCGTGACGGGGACTGGATCGCATTGTCCGGTTCCAAGGTGCACACGGTCCTCGCCGCGATGCTGCTCGCACACGGGCGGGTGGTCTCCGACTCCCGGCTCGGCGCGCTGCTGTGGGGCTGGGACCCGCCGGTCACCGCGAGCGCGCAGATCTACACGTACATGTCGCGGCTGCGCAAGCTCCTCGGCGACGAGGTCGAGATCGTGCGGCGCCAGCCCGGTTACGTCCTGCGGGCGCCCGGGGCCCGCATCGACGTCGTCGAGTTCGAGCGGCTCGACCGGCTCGGCCGCGAGGCCCTGCGGGAGCGGCGCTACGCCGACGCGCAGGCCCTGCTGACCGAGGCGCTCGGCTGGTGGCGCGGCCCGGCCCTGTCGAACGTGACCGAGTTCCTGCTGGAGGCCGAGCTGCCGCAGCTGGAGGAGGCCCGGATGTTCGCGCTGGAGAACCGCATCGAGGCCGATCTCGCGCTGGGCATGCACGAGCAGGTGACGGCCGAACTGACCGGTCTCGTCGCCGAGCATCCGGTGCGGGAGCGGCTGCGTGCCCAGCTGATGACCGCGCTGTACCGGTGCGGCCGGCAGGCCGACGCGCTCCAGACGTACTACGAGGGACGCAAGGTGCTGGTCGACCAGCTGGGGGTGGACCCGGGTGAGGCGCTCGGGGCGACCTACCAGGCCGTGCTGGGCGGAGAGCTGGGATTGCAGGAAGCAGGGGCCGCGCGGGGGCGGTCCGATGTTCCCGCCATGCTCCCGGCCGTGGAGGGCGAGTTCGTCGGCCGGTCCGCCGAACTGTCCCTGCTGACCGCGCGGTTGACGGCCGAGGCGAATCGGCCCCGGCGGCTGCTGGTGACCGGGATGGCGGGGGTCGGCAAGACGGCGCTCGCCGTGCGGGCCGCCGAGGAGAGTTCCGGTCATTTCCCCGACGGTC
Source organism: Streptomyces sp. NPDC006510 (assembly GCF_040611955.1). Taxonomy (NCBI): domain Bacteria; kingdom Bacillati; phylum Actinomycetota; class Actinomycetes; order Kitasatosporales; family Streptomycetaceae; genus Streptomyces; species Streptomyces sp. NPDC006510. Next base: position 50,313 of record NZ_JBEXPH010000035.1, read on the forward strand.
AGCTCTTCGTCGAGCTGTGCCACCCGGACGGTGCGCCCAAGGACGCCAGTGAGGTGCTGGTACGGCTGCTGCGCGCACTCGGCGAGCCCGGTCTCGACGGGAACTCCCCGCGGGCCACCGACCGCGACGAACTGGTCCGCCTCTACCGTGCACGGACCTCCGGCAAGCGGCTCCTCGTCGTCCTCGACGACGCGGCCGGCGATCTCCAGGTGGCACCGCTGCTGCCCGCGAGCCCGCAGGCCGCGGTACTGATAACCAGCCGGGCCCGGCTGGCCCGGGTCGCCGGGGCGGACACCGTGGCCCTCGCACCGCTGGACGACGACGAGTCGCTGACGATGCTGGCGACGGCGGCCGGCGAGGAGCGGCTGCGGGACGACCCGGATGCCGCCGACGACCTGGTCGCGTACTGCGGAGGGCTGCCGTTGGCGCTCGCTGTGATGGGCGCCCGCCTCGCGGCACGGCCGCTGTGGTCGGCAGGCCGGTTCGCCGCCCGGCTCGCGGACCCGGCGGAGCGGCTCGCCGAGCTGTCCTTCGGCGATCTGGATGTGCGCCGGGCCCTGTTGCCGTCGATGCGGCGCGTGGCCGCCGAGGTCCCGCTCGCGCTCACCGCGCTGTCCGGCGCCGGGACGGAGCCGTTCTCGGCCAGGGACGCCTCGGTGCGCCTCGCGGTGTCGGAGGACGAGGCCGAACGGCTGCTGGAGTCGCTGGTGGACACCGCGCTGCTCGACCTTTCGGGGCTGGACCCGCAGGGGCTGCCGCTGTACCGGTGCCATGAACTGGTCCTGCTGTACGCGGCGTCGCTGGACCCGGCGGACCTGGCGGCCTCCGGCCCAGGGCCCTCCGCCCGGCGCTCGCCGGTCGCGCACGACGGCGCCACCGCGGTCGGGTGACCGCGGTGGCCGGGGGGAAGCCGTCTGCGTCGTCGCTGTCGTCGCCGTTGTCGCTGCCGCTGCCGCTGCCGCTGTCGCTGTCGCTGTCGTCCATGGAGGCCACGTCGTCCGTGGCGTCACCACGTCCCGCGGTTCCAGGTGTAGGTCGGGATCTCGGGGACCAGTGCGGGAGCGATGGTCTCGCGGACCACGGTCCACGCGTCGGCGACAACGCGTTCGCGGGGCGGGCGGCCGGCGGGGCCGAAGGCGGCCGCGGTGACCGCCCACATCGCGGCGACCGCGGCAGCGGCCCGGACCTCGGCGGAAGGCTTGGCCGGACTGGCGCGGCCCCTGCCGACGTCGATGCGGAAACCGAGCTCGGCGGCCTGGGCGGCCCGCACCTCGTGGGCGGCCCTGCCGCCGGGACGGCCGAACACGGCGGCGGACAAGGGGTGTTCGTAGGCGGTACGGACCCAGACGGAGACCCGGACACGCTCGCGCTCCTCCCAGCCACCACGTGCGGCGGGCCCCGGGTCGGCCTGCTCGACGGCGGCGGCCAACTCGGCGAAGTATCCGGTCAGTTCGGAGTCGTCGAGTGCCCCGAGGTCGTCGGCGTGCCGGCCGGGATCGGTGAGTTCATCGGCTCCGGGGGCCGGGGCGGTCTCCAGGGGATGCGTCGTCATGGCGGTCAACTTCCTTCGGTGTGGGGCACATCGGCCTCCTCGATCGGGCCGGGCGCGGAGTGGATGTGAACGGGCCCGGGGACGGAACCGCCGGGCGGGCGGGCGATGGCGGCGGCTACCCGGTCGTTGAGCCGCAGGTCCTGCACCGACCAGACGGTGGTGCGGCCGGAGTGCGTATGCAGGACGCGGACCGGTCCGTGCCGGGCCGGCCAGGTCTCCAGCCGGTTCAGCGCGGTGCCCACCAGCCCCAGCCCGGCCGCCTTCACGACGGCCTCCTTGCGCGTCCAGACGCGGTGGAAGCCCGCGTCACGCGTCGGACCGGGTGGCAGCGACACCAGATGGGCGCGCTCGTTGTCGGTCAGCACCGAGTCGTACAGCGAGGCCTGGCGCATGGGGCGCACCGCCTCGACATCGACGCCGATGGCGGGTCCGTCACCGATCGCGAAGACCCCGCACCCGGCGGTACGGGACAGGCTGATCGCCCAGGGCACCTCGGGGTGTTCGATCACCGGGGGGCCGTGCCCGAAGTCCCCGCAGCCGGGGCACTGACGCCGGCCCAGCTCGATGAACTCCGGTGCCACGAGCAGTAGTTCGGACAGGGCGCGGCGCGCCCCGGCCCTGGTGTGCACGAAGGCGGCCACGTCCCGCTCGGCCAGCAGGCTGAGCGCGCGGCGGAATTCGTCGGTGCCGAGCAGGGCGAGATCGTCGGGGACCACCCGCTGCGGCGGCTGCCACCACCAGACATGGGCCTCGCCGGCGAGCTCCGGTACCCCGGGCGCTGCCCTGGACGGCTGCTGGGTCCCGGTGCTCCTCGGTGTTCCGGGTACGAACGCCATGGACTGCCTCCATTCCCTCACGGTCCTTGTCGACCTCTCTCGGTTTCCCGTGGCCTCCGGTGCTTCCGCACGGCCGGCCGTGCGGACAGAAATGCCACGGTGCGATCGTCCGCCCGACGGCTACGGGCCGTCTATATATCCCTGTGCGTGAATTCCCCGTAGGGTCGCGATAGCACTTCCTCGGAGACTTGGACGGTAATTTCCGACCGACCCAAGGAATGTCCACATGTCCGATACCCATACGCTTTCCGTGCCGATTTCGGCAACAGCGGCCGGCACCGTCGTGGAACTGACCGAGGCCGAGCAGAACGCACTCGTCGCCGTCGCCGAGCAACTGACCGCGAAGGGGGTCGCGGCCGGCCGGATCGACGATCTCCGCTGGTTGGACGCCGCGCGCGACGCCTCCGTACAGCTTCCGCGCAGGCTCCTGGCCGCACTGCGCGCGTTCCGTCACGACGCGGGCCCCGACGGGGTCCTGCTGCTGCGCAACCTGCCGGTGGTGGCGGACGAACCGCTGCCCACGACTCCGGCCGTGAAGGGGTCGGTGGAGCGTGTTCCCACGGTCGCCGCTTCCGTCATCACCACCGCGATGCTCCATCTCGGAGAGGTCATAGCATTCCGCAACGAAAAGACCGGCGCGCTCGTTCAGAATGTCGTTCCTGTTCCGGGGAGCGAGACCTCCCAGAGCAATGCGGGCTCCGTTCTGCTGGAACTCCACATCGAGAACGCATTCCACGACAACCGCCCCGACTTCGTCGGTCTGCTGTGTGTGCGGGAGGACCCGACGGGCGACGCGAAGCTGTGCACGTCGTCCATTCGCCGGGCACTCCCCCGGCTCTCCCCGAAGACCCGGGCGGTGCTGTCCGAGCCGCGGTTCCTGACCGAGCCGCCGCCGTCCTTCGGCGTCCTGGACAGCGTGACGCCCGCCCACGCGGTACTGAACGGCGACCCGGAGGACCCCAATGTGCTGGTGGACTTCTCCGCCACGCATCCGCTGGACGACGAGGCCCGGCAGGCCATGGCGGAGCTGCGGGGCGCGTTCATGGAGACGATGTCGGCGCTGTCGCTGCGGGTGGGTGACCTCGCCGTCGTCGACAATCGCCTCGCGGTGCACGGCCGTACGTCGTTCACTCCGTCCTACGACGGTGCGGACCGTTGGCTGCACCGGGTGTACGCGCACCTGGACCACCGGCGCAGCCGGGTGGACCGGGCGGGCAACGGCGCGGTCCTCGGCTGAGCGGGGCGGCGCACGCGATACCCGTATCCGACCGGCAGGCCGAGGGGCCGGCCCCCTGCGCAGGGGGCCGGCCCCTGCGCAGGGGGCCGGC